>REEM01000162.1 GCA_007695055.1 Spirochaetaceae bacterium
CAAAGTCGATCATAGGTGAGGGATAGAAGGGTGATATCCAGAGCGCGTCTATGCCTAAAGAGTCCTCACCACCGGAAAAGTAGGGTAGTCGAGCGGTAATCCCCGGCAGGTCGCCGACGCCGTCACCGTTGCTGTCTTGAAAGCTACGTGGGTAGATCTGGTAGAAGACTGCGTCCTTCCACCACGCTGTGCTGCTCATGCCGCCTCCTGGCCTGCTATCACTGTACTGTGTGGCGAGTATACTCAACACGGCCGCAGGCGGCTACTGAAGGCGTGCCGCAGAGCTACGGACCCTACAAGTATCGTTCATAGAGCAGCACCTCGCCACCCCGAAAGTCCTTGAGCACCGTGGTTCTGTCAATGATATCCGGGGCGCTGTCGGCCATGCCGGGAGAAACCAGCATTCGGTGCCATACGGCATCCACCGGAAGCAGAAAACGCAGGGAGTAGCGTCGCAGTGGGCGGCCTTCCATGTTGGCAATGATCAGAATTTGCCGCGCCTTGTCCGGTGAGCTGCGCCAGCCGTAGTACAGGGTGTTGGCATGAATAATGTCACCCTTGTCGCTCCAGCCGCCAAGATGGCGTGCGCCGTTGGTCACCACATTCCGATTAAAGAAGTCAAAATGAATGTCGTTGCTCGGGTTGTCAGCAAGCCAGGGATTGGCCTGTCGGAATAGGCGAAGCTTGAGCGCGAACTCGGCAAAGTCCTGACTCATGGCACCAGCGTGATGCGCCACGTTGCAAATCTCGGCGGCGTCGAGCTGGAAGGCGCGTGCGAAGCTTCGCAGCTTCTCGGCATCCAGCGGCCGCATGTGTGGTGGCGTAGCGCTGAGTAGGTTCGCATTAGTAGCCCAGCTGTCAATATCGTAGTCGTCCACCATTGCTGCGTCCTCAATGAGAAGCCTGAGCGATGTCTCATGTCCTTGTTCGGCAAGCTCGGCCAGGAGAGTGAGTTTTGCGTCCTGGTGAACCAGTTCCGGCTGATGCTTAGCGGGAAGCTCACGGCGGTCGGCGGCGAGGTGCTCGCGGGCTGTGGGAATCATAGATAAACAGTAGCCAAGCTTGCGATCTGATTCAAATCGGTCGGCTGCTATGCGCCGGTCCAGCACAGCGCGCCGGTGTTCATCCTCCCCGGTTTGTGGGCTCAGCAGCCGTTCAATGCGGGTCTCGAGCTCTGTCCTGTCTGCATAGCCGCCGACTCTGGAAGGGGAGTCGTAGAGATACAGAAAGATCTTGGCGTCGGTCTTTATGAGTGAAGTGAGGCGGTTAAGCTCGTTAAGAAACCCGGGCCTGGCCCCGCTGCCAGACTTGTCCTCGCTACCCGGCCTGGCCACCAACGCCCCCCGCGTGTCAAACCCCAGCTCTTTGCAACGGCGGAAATGCTGCGGTGCAGCATACATGCTTTCCGGGACGTACCAGACCAGGAATGGAGCAGCCTCGTCGGCCACAATCTTTGTGTCATAGAAGTCGCCCAGGTCCCGGAAAAAGAGCCACGGTGTGCCAACCGTTGAGTTGTAGAAGAACATTGGCGAGCCCGGGAAAAACCCCAGGTTCAGGGCTGTTAGCGCAGGGTTGTTTAATGCACGGTAGGCGACTTCAGGCAGTTCGTTGCCAAGGTCGTTGTTGTAGTACTCCTCTAAGGGAGCCCCGGGTGTGTACTTGCTGCTTGGGGTGGTGGCGGTCATGCGGTACAAATAGCGGGCATTGTCATGGGTTGAGTTGCCGGTGATCCAGTCCGCGCCCTCTTTAAAAACATCCTTGAACCGATCCCATTTTGTGAAGAACCATTTGAACTTCGCGTGTACATTATGCGCAAAGATAAGTGGACTCCACTGCTTGGTGCGGTCTCCAAAGGGCAGGTTGCGCTCCCAGACGTGGCAGAGATAACTTGAGTTGTATATCCAGTTCAGGTCGTCCGGCCATGGCCGTCCGTCCTCAATATTAATGTCGAGTCGTCGCGTTATTCCGGCTACATGCTGAACCTCGGTTGACATAGCATTGAGGAAATCATCGTCCTGAATCTTGAGACCGGTCAGTTCGTCTATGTCCTTCACAAAGTCCTGCCCACCGTCCACGCGCACGGCGTCTATGCCGTAGTTGTTTTTGCGGTGGTACATTTCAAGGAGTATGGCTCGGACGGTTGGGTCACCGTAGCGGACATCACGACCATACATGTTTGGCCCGGCGAGGTAGCGGCTGTGCTGATATTTAAGGAGTTCCGGTGAGTCCTGGTCAAAAGTACGCAGAAGCTCCGCCCCCTGGAAATCTGCATGACCAAGCACCGAGTCAAGCGCGACCTGAATAGGTCTACCCGGCATTGTATGGAGAGTCTCTATGAGCTCAAGGAACTCATCTGGGCGTCCGGTCTCAAGAATTCCTGGGTTGAGGGCAGCCGTGCCGTAGAGCACTACATCGTAGCCCCACCCCTTGAGGTCGGGCTTCTTGAGCTTCACCTGAAGTATGTCGATATCGGAGCTCGCCGCCGCGCCGGTGGCCGCCAGCCCGGCAGCTCCAGTGCCCGCCGCACCGGCTGCGGGGCTTTCATCCTCAACCACAAAGAACTCGCCGAAACCACGCATGCTGCGTTCAGCCTGAGGCACCTCCGGCATCAGCTCTATGCTGTCATAAGCTAAGAGCGCCTTCTCGGCAGCGCTCATGCCCGCATAGGGGTCTAACCCGGCCGACTGGTTGGCACGCATGCGTTCAGCAAGATCCTGGTAGTGCCTGGTGAGGGCGGCTACCGTGCCTTCTGCGGTCGCGGTACCAACATGAATCTCAAGCGTGCTCCCAATACTGCGTGCGCGATACGATCCGTCCGGATACCTTTCACGCGCCCACTGCGTGAAGTACTCCTTGTCGGAGCGCGCAGCAAGCAAGGTTGCCATGTCATAGATCTCAGACGGTGCAAACGCACCAAGGGGAGTAGACGCAGCTAAGGGGTCACGCACACGCAACTCATTTCCCTCTGGGCTGACGTATCGCAGACAGTACAGTGCCCCGGCCTTGTCACGGCTACCTACCGGAACCCCGGAGTACACCCCCACAAGATACTCGCCAAATCCGACCATAGGGACTCGGCAGCGGGTAAACTCCACGGTTTGCACCTGGTCTGGCCTAAGCTCCTGGAAACGGAAGCTATCTGGAGCTATGAACAACTCGAGTTCCAGAGTGGCTCCCTGTTTGAGCACGGCTTCTCTGCCCGGAAACCAGAAGCCAATCCGGATCTCACGGTTCTCGGTGTCTAAGGGCTCCGCTCCTAAGGCTATGCGCGCAACGCGACGCGCCTTTTCAAACTCGGTACACCCAATGCAGGACTCCTGAAGCGAATGAATGAGCTCATGGGTTGCACCCTCGTTGAACGTTACTAACGCCTGTTGCATGCATCAACCTCCAAGTCTCCATTGTAAGACGACCCGGTGGAGATTGCAAAGGCTTTGTCATTTCAGCTCCGGCTGCGCATGTAGGTTGTGCTTGACTTGATCGGTACGTAAACGTACTATCCAAGTATGAAAACAACAGTATCGGAACGAGGTCAAATTACCTTGCCCAAGGCAATTCGCACATCCCTCGGCATTAAGCCGGGAACTGTGCTTGAGATCGCTCTGGAAGACGGCAAGATCTCTGCCTGGAAGCGGGAGGAATCGGACTCCGTGCATACATGGCGGGGAAGAGGAAAGCCGGTTGCGGGGCTAAATACGACGGACGACTATCTGCGTGTGGTTCGTGAAGAATGATACTGGTAGATAGCTCAGTCCTGCTGGACATCCTGTTGGATGATCCGCGTTTTGCCGCCCCTTCCGAAACCGCACTCCGTCAAGCTCGGGCTGCAACAGGTCTTGTCATCTGCGAAACAGTTATGGCGGAGATCCGGCCGGTATTTGCCGATGATTCTGAACTTGAGCAGTTTTGTGACGATATCAGCCTTGAGTATCACGCGTGCCCAAAAGAAGCGGCGATGTTGGCAGGAGCACTATATGCCCAATACCTGAGCAACAAAGGCAGGGCCCGACGCGTGGTTCCGGACTTTCTCATTGGTGCGCATGCCATGGCATGTGGCTACTCTCTGCTGGCTCGTGATCGCGGCTACTACCGAGAGTATTTCCGCAGTATTGACTTGATAGAGCCGAAACCCCGTTGAGTATGTGCCATTTGCTTCAAGCCACGAGCCCGACCGAGTGTGATCCCGTTAACTCACCGCTTGGCAACGTAGGTACGGCGAGGTTGAGCCGCTGCCGCTATGCCCAGGTTTATCCCACCTGAGAAACCGCTCTTGTAGCGCGAGTTTCCAACCGGATTGAAGTCCGGATGGTAGTTGAGTCCGGCTCCGGCAAAGGCGTAAATGTTGTGCCGCGTGCGGAAGTACATGGCCGCTTGTGCGCCTGGCCCCCAGTTGGAGAAAGCCGAGCGCAGCTCGTCTTCATAATCCAGGGACAACCCCGAGGCTGCCAGCCCCAGACTCGCCAGGAGAAAGCGCCTGTCTGAAAAGTTATGCCGTGTGCCTAACCCGAGTGAGAACCCAAAACCGTACTTGGCAGCCCCGCTTTCCAGGTACTCACCGTCTACCCAGGCCAGGTAGGGCCTGACAAGCTCAGCGCCCATATGGAGGCCGTAGCGCGAACCCAGATACACAGATGCACCTACAGGTTGGCCCATGAGTCCCATGTCGGCGAACTCGGTGAACTGATCACGCGCCCGATGCTGCATAACGCGCAGCCCCGACCCAAGCATTGCGGTGCTTTGCGCCCACGCTGTTGCTAATCCTACTGTGAGCAAAAACACCACGAAAACAACGCGCCCCTTGTGTTGCATAGATCCCCCTTCCGGACGCCGCGATGTAACAGCCTTGCAAAAGCCCGTGGCTCCCCACAAGGCTCATAGCCCCACAAAGCAATGGCACGCCCTTACTGGTTACTACATACAAAACGTGCACGCTGATTGTTCATTTCGGAAAAAAGTTGAAAAAACTTTGGGCGGGCCCGCCGCGGGCCGCTGCGGGGCATGCACGCATTTCACCGACCGTATAGGGGCAAAGTGATATCATTATGCATGCATTATGCTATCATTTTGCCTACAGCGAATTTTATTTCTTGACCACACATGAGTAGGCTACACATGGGTAGATCACACATGAGAAGACCACCGAGAAATGAGCACAAAAAAGCCCCCAAGACGGATCCTGGGGGCCCACATGCGTTTAAGTGATCTTAGAGCTGTATGCGTGCGCCTGTAGTTGCACCCAGGTTCTGCCCCAGGAAGTCGTACATGAGGGTGAAGTCCAGCCGCGCAATGAGCACGTTGAACGAGAAGCCGCCAAATGTCCGCAGGCCAAAGCCTGTTACGTCACTGGTGACCGCAAAGCCGTCGGTGTCAAACTGGGGGTACTGGTTACGAATTGCGGCTTTAACGTCTTCCGCGCTCTCGCCGCCGCTGATGTTCTGCACATCTAAGCTCGACTTCACACCACCGCCTGCCTCGCTCCATGCATATGAGGCGCCAAGGCCAAGATAGGGGGTAATGACAAAGAAGCGCTTGCTGGCCTGCAACTTGAAGTCCAGTACACGAGAACTCCACTCAAACTCAAGCTTTGGGTCGGTGAGCACCACGTTAGCGGTTTCTCCTCCGGTACCATACTCAACCTCTGCAACCGTAATGTCCCCCAAAACACCGGACGCTGTCACGCCGCCGCGGAGGTAGTTAAAGCCCACACCGGCAGAGACCACGGGTAGGGGGCCTCGGCCATGGAGAATTGGCACGCGGATATCGCCTCCTACCAAAAGGTAGTCCAGCTCCCAGCCGCTCGGCAGAAAGAGATCCGAGTCCGGTAGCGCACCCACTTTGAGTCCAATATCAAAGGGCCAGATAATTCCGCCCATTCTGGCCTCAACGGTATAGCCGGGCATTGGCAACCCAAGTGTATCTGCAATACCCGGAAGATCCGCCCCCAGGTCATCTGCAGCCGACTTGAGTGCGGCGTAGGGAATAGTCGTTGCCCCTACCGACACCCCAAAGCCAACGTTCGGCGGTACCCGCAGCAGCTGCCCAATATAGGCGTCGGACCAGTTCAGTCCTATAGACGAGTTTAGCGGCAGGGCGCCTGCCATACCGTCCGCAAAGTCGTCAAATACATTTTCAATTCTGGTGAGATCCAGGGACTTGTCCGTCTGTGAGAAGGCCGGCGCAGCAGTAAACACTAGTAACGCCGACACCAACCCACAGAGAACGAGAATTCTTCCCGTGTCCTTCATATGCCTTCCTCCTTGAAAGTCTAGATTACTACCTTAGCACTAGTGGCCGGTAAAAGCTTGCGTCCTTCAGGATATGGGCACAAAAAAGGGCCCCGGGGAGGTGAAATCCGGGGCCCAAACACAAGAGAGGAAACACGTAACGTGTGCCGTTACCAATTGTCAGGTCGGCAATAAGCCGACGCGTTCAGATATCCTTAGATATCGTAGTACAGCGCGAACTCCCACGGATGTGGACGTAGATCAAGCGCCAGTACTTCGTTCTCCATTTTGTACTCAATCCAGGTGTCTATAACGTCCTGGGTGAATACATCGCCCTTGAGCAGGAACTCATGGTCAGCCTGCAGTGCCTCAAGCGCTCCACGGAGTGTCCCCGGAGTCTTGGGTACCTTAGCTGCTTCCTGCGGCGGCAGATCGTAGATGTCTTTATCCAGGGGCTCGCCCGGATCGATCTTGTTCTGGATGCCGTCAATAGCAGCCATGACCATGGCGGAGAAGGCCAGATACGGGTTGCTACTGGGGTCTGGACAGCGGAACTCAAAGCGCTTTGCTTTCTCGGACTGCGAGTACATAGGAATACGCACCGCGGCCGAACGGTTGCGCTGTGAGTATGCCAGGTTGACCGGCGCCTCAAAGCCCGGCACCAGTCGCTTGTAGCTGTTAGTGGTTGGGTTGGTGAAAGCAAGCAATGCCGGGGCATGCTTGAGCATACCACCAATGGCCCAAAGTGCGGTCTGGCTGAGGCCTGCGTAGTTATCACCGTAGAACAGGTTCTTGCCATCCTTCCAGAAAGACATATGAACATGCATACCGCTGCCGTTGTCGTTCCATACCGGTTTGGGCATGAAGGTGACAGTCTTGCCATACTTGCGGGCGGTGTTTTTTACTACATATTTGTAGCGCAGGATGTTGTCTGCCATTGAGACCAGCTCACCAAAGCGCATGTCAATCTCACACTGACCGCCGGTGGCAACCTCGTGGTGATGAGCCTCCACCGGTATGCCCATATTGAGCATGGTGAGCACCATCTCTGTGCGCATGTCCTGTAAGCTGTCGGTTGGCGCTACCGGAAAGTAGCCTTCTTTGTAGCGTGGCTTGTAGCCCAGGTTGGGGTTTTCCTCACGGCCTGTGTTCCAACGTCCCTCAACAGAGTCGATGTAGTAAAAACCATGGCTCTCTGTTTGTGAGAAGCGGACATCGTCTAAGATAAAGAATTCAGCCTCTGGGCCGATGTAGGCGATGTCGGCAATGCCGCTTGACTGGAGGTAGCTGACCGACTTGCGTGCAATGTTACGCGGGTCGCGAGTATAGTCGGCACCGGTAATGGGGTCACAGATGTTGCAGTTCATGACCAGTGTTGGGTGTGCGGTAAAGGGATCAATGAATGCGGTCTCGGGCACCGGCTTCACCAGCATGTCCGACTCGTTAATGGTCTGCCAGCCGCGAATACTTGATCCGTCAAAGCCCATTCCTTCTTCGAATGTGTCTTCATCAATTTCACCGGCGGGCACCGAAAAATGCTGCCACAGACCGGGGAAATCCATGAAGCGAAGGTCGACGATCTGCACATTTTCCTTTTTGATCAGGTCAAGCACGTCTTTTGCTGTTTTTGTCTCGCTCATGAAAATCTCCTCGCTTACGCTTTTGTCCGAGGGGTTATTATGTACCCTCGCTGTTGCTAAATAATGTTGCTATTTACTATGCAATTGGTATGCCAGGATCACACCCTGTGTCCTAACTTATTCTTTGGTATCACTTTATGCGCCTGCTGGCCTTGACCGCTGAATGGCCCAGAGCGCAAAAAGCTACTTAAAAGTAGTAATATACCGCTATGTCATACGAAAATGTTAGCAATTCCAGTCTCGTCCACCCTTTCGTTTGTTGTTTCGCTTCCCAATTCGGTCGCATTCCACAGCCGACCACGGTACTTTTTCACAAATCCCCAGGGTCTATAGGTCATTTTGGCCTGGCGCAGGCCATCATCGCCGAGATCCTGCTCGCGGTTGATGTAGTGGTAGTGGCGTGGCAGCACCGAGGCGAAACACTGGTTAATGAACTGGTAAATTCCCTTATAGCCTCCAACCGCCTTCTCAAAATGCACAGCAAAGGCCCGCCCCTTTTGCAGCGGCTCTCCTAAGGTGTAGGCGGCCGGTTTGCCCTCAACCGCAACCAAGTAACCATGAAGGCCGAGCTCCTCCATTCTTTCTAGAGCCTCACGGGCGGCAGGGTAGTCTCCTTCGTCCTCTCGTTCGTCTCTCCAACGGTCACAAATATCTAGGGCATCGTTCAAGTTGTCGGGACGAATAGGATACTCGCTGTAGCTGTAGTTGTTCACAAAGCCGTTCACGAGGTTGCGCTTCTTGTGAAACTTGCGGCCTGAAAGCTCGGCCAAGTCCTTCTTCAGATACAGATAGTCAAAGTTGTTGCGATCTTCTTCCAGGTGGTATCCAATCATTTCAAAGCGCAGGCGGTCCTTGTCAGCAAAGCGTTCAGCCAGACCCTTAAGATAGTCGTGTGACTCGGTAAGCTCGCGCAGCAGTTCCTGATCATCGGGCGGGCCGCAGGGCAGCATAAAAAACCGTTTTCCGTCCTTCTCTCCTTGGAGATACAGATGGGTGTCGTCTAGCTGGGCAATGTGGTAGTTGTAGCTTCTGCGAAACAGGTAAAGTCCAGCAAAGGTGTATTCAGAGATTCCGTCCGGCAAGAGCGACAGGTCAGGATGGAGCGAGGCCTTCATGTCAAGGGAAATGGGTGCACACTCGGGGTAACGCGGTATCCTCATGTGCGGAGTATACCCACAAACATCAGCTCCAGCAAATGCCTCTGTTTGACATACTGCAGCTGGCCGCGTATTATCCGCCTCATGCTGAATGAAAATGGAGCCGAGCACAAGGCGCTCGGGATGCAGGACAAGAGTTCCTGGTTTGAGAACGATGTCCGTGAGCGCTTCCTGCGTTACGTGCAGATCTGGACGACATCGGACCGCCACAGTAAGACCAAGCCTTCGAGTCAGAATCAGTTCGAGCTTGCGCGTCTCCTCATGTCGGAACTCGGCGGGTTTGGCGTTCAAGACATTACCCTGACCGAGGCGTGTTACGTCATAGCGCGCATTCCAGCGACCGCTGGACATGAAAATGTTCCTTCGGTGGGCTTTCTGGCACACCTTGACACCGCGCCGGATGAAAGCGGAGAGAACGTGAAGCCTCGTGTTCACGAGAACTACAACGGCGGCGTAATTGAGCTGGAACAGGGCACTCGGCTTGACCCAGAGGAGTACCCGGCGCTTCGGAACTATGAAGGACAAACAATTATCTCGAGCGACGGCACAACGCTCCTGGGAGCAGACAACAAGGCTGGGATCTCAGCCATCATGACCGCGCTTCGCTATATATATGAGAACCCAGAGTACCCTCACGGCCCTTTTGAGGTCGTTTTCACCTCCGACGAGGAGGTTGGGCGTGGTACCGAGGACTTGCCGCTTGCGGACCTGAACTCCGAGTTCTGTTACACCATTGACGGGGGCAGTGAAGGCACCATTGAGTACGAGTGTTTTAACGCGTACTCCGCAACAGTGAAGTTCACCGGTCATGTAATACACCCCGGCACGGCGCGCGGCCGCCTGGTGAACGCGGTAACTATGTCCGGCACCTTCCTGTCCATGCTGCCCCGCAACGAGAGCCCGGAGGCAACCGACGGACGCTTTGGGTTCTACTGTCCGGTTGAGGCGCGCGCCGACTTTGGCTCAGCCGAGCTGCACCTCATACTGCGTGACTTTGAAATGTCCGAGCTGGAGCGCCGGGTGGCGTTTCTTCACACATTAGCTCGCAGCGTGGAGCAGTCCTTTCCCGGCGGCAAGGTTGAGGTGGAGATTTCTGCGCAGTACCTCAACATGCGCACTGCAATAGAACAGCGTCCAGAGATTATTGAGGCCGCGGCAAATGCGGTGCGTTCCACCGGCATGGAGCCGGTCTTCCACAGTATTCGTGGCGGCACCGACGGTGCTCGACTCACGGAAATGGGGGTGCCTACACCAAACATCTTTTGTGGGGCTCAGAACATGCATGGTCGCCAGGAGTGGGTTGCTGTTCGTTCAATGGCTCGGGCCGCAAAGACCGTGGTGAATATCCTGAGTGAGCTGTGCAAGCGTTAGCGCGAGTGCAGCGGTAGCCTCACGCGCGCCGCGGGCCATGGCCGCGCCTGAGCGACGCCTCACTCCAAATAGATGCGTGGCACGCGTGCGGTGATACTGGTCAATACCTCGTAAGGAATGGTGGTGCAGAGTTCGGCAAGCTCCTCGGCGTTGGGGCCTGCAGGATCCGGGCCAAACAGCGTCACAATACTGCCTACGCCACATTCCGGCTTGGCTCCGATATCGACCATGAACTGATCCATGCAAACCCGCCCAACTATGGGATAGCTCTTCCCGTCTATAAGCACCCGCCCAATGCTGGACAGCAAGCGGTTAAAGCCGTCGCCGTAACCGGCCGGTATCGTAGCAATGACTGTTTCCTGGGGTGTGCGGTAGGTGCAGCCGTAGGAAATAGGCGTGTCCGGCGCAACGCGTTTGACAAACACAATCTCCGAGACAAGCTCCATAACCGGCCGCAGGTCGAGTGTTCGCTTTTGATCGGCAGATGGAAAATAGCCGTAGACTGCAATGCCCGGTCGCACCATGTCGGCCCAGGCATCTGGATACCCAATAATGGCGCCGGAGTTTGCCGCATGCACCACCCCTGGGTCTATCCCTGCTTCCCGTATTCGTTTGACGGTAGCAAGAAACAGGTCGATTTGGTCACGGGTGAAGCGTGAGTCGTCCTCGTCGGCTATCGGGAAGTGGGTCGCCGTACCCGCGAGACGAAGACGTTTGGTGTGATGTATCTGGCTCGCAAGGTGTGGAGCATCCTCGGGCCTGCACCCAATACGGCCCATTCCGGTATCTACCTTAAGGTGCACATTCAGTTTCACCCCGGCGCTCGCGGCCGCCTCGTCTAACAGTCGAATGTAGGCTTCATCCGCCACAAAGGGTGAGAGCCGGAGCTCAGCCAGATCCTCTAACTCTCCCCGCCGGGCAATGCCAAACAGCAGAATAGGTTCACGGATTCCGGCGTCGCGTAGCGCGGCTCCCTCAGAGACTGCTGCTACGCCGAGCGAGGATGCGCCCGCCTCGAGTGCGGCCTCGGCGCATCGCAAAAGTCCGTGACCGTATCCGTCTGCCTTGACGGCAACGCAGATCTGAGGCGCCTCACCCCCACGCTGTGAATGCATATGTCGGTGTAGTTCCCGAATATTGTGCTGGAAGTTTCCTAGTCGAATAACCGCGCGTGTTGCTCTCATATGTGTACTATACCCCCGGCGGATAGAGGACGACAAAGCATTTTCTTGGATATATAATGAAGATTGTGGTATTTTATCCGCAGGTGGTGCCGAGCGAATGATACGGC
>REEM01000163.1 GCA_007695055.1 Spirochaetaceae bacterium
ATTATTGAGATCTCTGTTGACCCGGCGCTGTAAAAGGGCTCGGTGAAGATGCGCGCGACTATTCTGAGATAGGCAATGATCTGGGCGCCAAAGAGCTGTCCTACCAGTGCAACGAGAAACAATGTCCACACCAGGCGATACGCTCTCCGTCCCCACCTGAGCACACGGTCACGTCGCTCACCGCTCTCAACACCGCGTTCCAGCAAGCGCCGAACAGCACGTGCCACCCGCGGCTGAATAACCCTGGCCAGGACAATGACCAAGGCCAAGGGAAGAAGCAACGAGACTATGATATCAAAGGGCGTAAAGGGCAACACTTGTCCCGCAAGGCTGAGTTCAAAGCGCAAAAGATCCAAAACAGATGCCGCCGCCTCCAGTGTGTTATTCACGGACGTATGCCTCCAGCTCCTGACGGCGGGTGGAATCTATAAGTCCAAGCTTTTCGCACACCACAAAGAGCTCGGCAATCTGCGCAAAACTATGCAGGCGCAGTTCCAGCTGCTCCATCTCACGGCGCCCCTGCGCGCCACGCTCAAGCAACACCACCAAGTCCTGTACAACGAGCCCTTCCTCACGCAGTACGGTAACAGCCTCGCGCTTACTCGTACCACTGGTGATAAGATCATCCAGCAGGACAATACGTTCCCCGGGCGCGAAATCCCCCTCTATGCGATTCCCAGTACCATGCGGTTTTGCGGGCAGGCGTGGATAAATGAGTGGTTTGCCGGTATGAAGCGCCACCGCGGTTGCAATGGGAAGTGCTGCCACCGGAATGGCCGCAATGCGGTCGAACTCCAGATCCTGCAGTAGCTCGGCATAGGCCTTGGCCACCACCGCAAGCAGCCCCGAGTCTGAAACAACGCGGCGCAGGTCTACGTAGAAAGGTGAGAGAGCACCAGACTTGAGGACAAACTCCCCCAGTTTGAAGCAGTTGTTATGTACGAGACCGCTCAGAACCTGATCTCGTACCTTTGCACTTCCTTGGAGAGCCTGGGCGTCAACTGCTGCCGGTGACTTTCGCGCGACCCGCTCTCGCGCACTATTGATCCGGTCGCGTTCTTCGCGTGCGGCGGCCCCCGGGTCGGCGGCTCCGGCAACGCCACGACTGACCGCTATAAGCATTCCCAGTCCGTCCTGGCGCAGCCCGGCGGCTACCGCATCTGCCGCCTCACCCCCCTGCGCGCCAATACCGGGTGTAAGAAACCAGGCGTCCGGCCGGACATGACGCACGGCCCGCAATGCTGGCAGGTCGTTACCAGCCACAACCAGACCAACATTCTCACCCCAGGCCTGCATGAGCTCGGCCATTACCACGTACAGCGGACTCTGCCCCGAGCCGTGAACAATCTGCAAGTCCTGTACCTCGGCCGCTCCGGGGTTTGAGGTGCGGCAGAGAACAAAGGCACCCTTACCGGGGCGCGAAAGAAAGGGCTTGAGTGCCTCGCTACCAAGGTAGGGGCTGAGCGTCACGCAGTCTGCTCCCAGCTCGTCAAAGGCGGCTGCCGCATATGCCTCGGCGGTTGATCCGATATCGCCCCGTTTTGCATCCAGTACCACCGGGATGTCTTCCGGAATTGCTGATAAGGTTTCTTTGAGTGCTCGCCAGCCAGCCTGCCCCCAACACTCATAGAACGCAATGTTTGGTTTATATGCGGCGGCAAAGGGTGCGGTCGCCTCAATTAGCTTTAAATTAGAGGCAACTATTTCGGCAGCGGCCGCCTCCGGCTCTGTTGCCTTTGGACGAGGATCCAGGCCAATACATAAGAGGCTATTAACCGCTATGGCACGTTGAGATAGTCGATCAAAAAATCCGGACTGCATGCGAGACTCCTTTGACGTGAGCAAAGCTACGGTAGTGCAACACGCAAACTACGGTAGTCCGCCCGGCTGTTTCAGTGCATAATGCACAGTACCAGCAAAGATATGTATGCTCAAGATCGCCACAAAGGTGTTTACACTACAACAGGAGGAACAGGCATGCGAATACCACAAGAACGCTGCATTGCACTCATGATTGATGTACAGGATCGCCTCTTTCCACATATCCATGAGTTTCAGGCGCTCGCCGGACGGCTGGGTGTACTCGCTGAGGGCTTACAGGTATTAGGGGTTCCGGTCGTTCTGACCGAGCAGTACCGCAAAGGCCTGGGCCCGACCATAAAAGTCCTGCGCGATGCACTTCCCGGTATAGAACCCATGGAGAAAGCAAGTTTCAGTTGTTGTGACGACCAAGACATCATGGGCACAGTCACCAAGGCCGGACGTAGCTACGTGATACTTGCCGGTATTGAGGCGCATATCTGCTTACTGCAGACCGCAATGGATCTTGTAGATCGCAACTACACCCCGGTGTTGGTCGCCGACGCCGTATCCTCACGCACCGCATTTGACCGCGATATAGCAATTGAACGCGTACGCTCTTCAGGTGGAGTGGTGACTACGGTGGAGTCGCTGTTGTTTGAGTTGTGCCGCGTCTCGGGCACCGAGACCTTCAAGCAGATATCGCGGCTGGTGAAGTAGCGCGGGGTGCGGCGCGGGGCGCCGAGCCGAGCCGGGAGACCGCCGGACTGGCACCCGGCGCCGGACTGGCGGCAACGGCGCGCCAGCCGAGCCGGGCCAGCCCCGCCCGGCGGCCCAGCCCGGACTGTCAGTCCTCTTTGTCTTCCAGTTCGGCGGCCTCCACCGGGAAGTCCTCATCCTCAAAGAGGAAGGAGCGGTCTTCATCTGTGTCCAGATGAACCGGTGTCCGTAGCCAGAGCACTTCGTATGAATCTACCTCCAGCGACACCAGGCCTCCTGGCTCATCGCTTGGAAACACTATGTCACCACCAATGATTTCCCGCATTCCAACCTCAATATCCAGACCGAACTCAGCCGGACTAAACATGAGCTCCACCGGATCCAAACTAAGATTGTGGATGCAGAGCATGCCTTCACCATTGTTCTGTGAGGTGCTTCTCAGCAAGGCAAAAACTGCCGGGTTCAAATCAAGGATTTTCTGAGGTACCTTAGGGTGGCACAACGGTTCAAGTGCTCGTGCTCGCAGAAGCGCCTTGTAACCCTCAAACACCACGTTGCGAAGCGTCCCGGGACTCTCAAGCTCCTCCACAAGCTTGCCGAACTCAAGTTCCCAAGCCCTATCGCCGCCGCTTAGGTCATGAACTTCCGGCTCAGTTTCCGGGGTCTCCGATCCAATGAGATTGTGGAGTCCCACGCCTGGGACGCCCGCCAAGGAAAGCATTATGGCCTGCGCGCACAGAAAGACTCGCGCTCGTTGCTGCACAGGTAATGCAGGATCGGTCACCGCACTGAGGAAGTCTGGATGTGCTTCTCCCGAAATTCCACCACCGGAGTTTCTCATGCGCGAGACAAGCCCGCCGGAAGCCAAGACGTTGAAGCTGGTTAGGGTTGGGGGGAGCTCAGGGAGCGCACGGGCCCAGCAACGCAGTTGCTCGGCATTTGCCTGGAGCATGGCGTCCAAAACCAAGGGGGATAGCGCGTACTGAGGCACCATATGCGCGCCGTCGTCGACGGCGTCAGCTACCAGAACGCTCCAGGGTGCAAGTTCCGATATGACCTCGCGGCTGAGTTGCAACACGGCCTGAATCTCGGCTGATAGGTGCTCACCACCTTCGGTAGTGCTTCCCTGCCGCACACTGGGAACAAGTCGTGCACCGGTAACAAGTCGCACAACCGAAACTCCGTTAACCAGATACCCTAACAGCGCCTCAAACAAAGAGATAACCACCTCAGGGTCGGAGTAGTCCTGATCCTGATCCATGACCACATCCACCATGACCCGGTAGTCCCGTGTGAGCTCCTGCATCTCTTCCAATGAAACACCGGCTGACAGTACATGAACTCCTTTCACCACTCCTTCCAGCTGCGTGGTCAGAAACTCATGAAGGTGAGCCGCTGGCTTCTTTGAATCACCAAAGAACTGGTGCTCGTGTGCAATAAGGAAGATGTCTGTCTCGTCCAAGGGCAGCTGGGGATCATACTCCTCGTCAGGCGCCTGAATTGTGTCGCGATACCGGTTTATGACATCCGGCAGACGAAGTGCCAAAGCTCTACCGAGGTCTGGCGCACATAGGTCACGCACTAGGGCATCAAGCCGTTCCTTCATTGAGTTTTACTCCGGTTTTGTATCGTGTGGGGAATTCCGCTTTGTGGGAAGTTCATGTAGTTCTTTGGTTATTTCTTCTTCATCTGCTGTGTTCAGTTCCATGAGACGTCGAAGGTGGGTAAGGCTGTCGGCATCCATTACACGAAACTCAAGCCGACACTCATGACCATGGGTACCAACGACAGTTGCCGTGCTCTCAATAGTAACGTCCTCTGCAAGCTTCAGATGCACCACTACATCAGGATTCATTCCATGACGAGGAACCTGGGGCAACCGCAGCATGCATCCGCGCAGCGAAAGATCGTGCACGGTACAGTCTACTACATCGTCCCCAAGGTCGATCCAGCCGTGCATCACAAAATCTGTGCGAACATTTTTGCGTCTTTCCATATGTGGATCCTATTAAGAGTATCCTACCGCCACGCGTACTCGTCAAGCTTGAGTCTACTTCCCAACGCAAAAGGAACCAAACATTCGCTCCAGAATCTCTGACGACGCAACTTCTCCGGTAATCTCACCCAAGGACTGCAATGCTTCTTGGAGGTCAACTGCAACAAGGTCAAAAGATGTCCCCGAGACAAGGCCGCTCTGTACCTGCTCAAGTGCAGCAACGGCTTGTAGCAGCAAATCCCGATGCCGACGTGAGTCAATTACAACTGCTTCGGTGTCGGTGTGTTCGCCGGGCACCAAACGTTGCACCAGCACTGCATGCAGGTCACCAAGCCCCTCTCCTGAGACCGAGCTGAGTAAGATTGGCTCCTCACCTTGAGGAGTTACAGAAGCCCCGGCTGCCAAGAGATCCCGCTTGGTATGAACGACGACACAGCGCCCCTCTGCCTCCAGTTTCGCAATCAAACCAAGGTCTTCCTCGTTTGGGCCCTCTGCAGCGTCGACCAGGTACAAAACAAGGTCTACGTTAGCCATGAGATCTCGACTGCGCCGCATGCCCTCACTTTCAATCTCACTCTCGCTCAGCCGCAGCCCGGCGGTATCAAGCAGACGCACCGGAACTCCCTCAATATCAAGACGCGCCTCAAGATAGTCCCGTGTGGTTCCGGCCTCCGAGCTAACAATGGCTCGGTCTTCACGCAGGAGGAGGTTAAAGAGTGAGGACTTGCCAGCGTTCGTTCGTCCGGCCAAAGCAATGCTTGCTCCCTCGCGAAACACTCTCCCAATTCGGAAACTGTCTGCCAGCACCTGCAACTCAGCGCGCACGGCTTCCACCTCTGCCGCTGGCAGCTCTACATGGCCGGTGTCTTCTTCCGGGTAGTCAAGTTGAATAGACACGGCCGCCATAAGGTCTATCAAGCGCTGCTTTGCGGACTCAATGCGCTCTGAAAGACCACCCGAAAGACGATTCAGGGCCAACGCGTGGGCCGTACCGGTCTCGGCCTCTACCAGCTCCTGTATAGCCTCTGCTTGAGTCAGGTCCAGCTTACCGCTGAGAAAGGCCCTGCGGGTGAACTCACCAGCCTCGGCTGGCCGCATGCCCAGATCGGCCAGCACTCCAAAGATCCGCTCTATGCCAGCCGGGCTGCCGTGGCACATAATTTCCACCGAGTCCTCGCCGGTGTAGCTCCTCGGAGCCCGATACACCGCGAGCATAACCTCGTCAATGGCCTTGGTCGGCGTGTGCGTGTCGGGCAGCTCGTGTAGGTGCCCGTAAATCAGCGCATTCCCTGCGCAGTCCTTAAGGGCCGCAGGCCGACTGAAGACCGTGGCAAGCGCATCTACACACCCTTCACCCGACACTCTAAGCACCGCCAGCGCGCTGCGCCCATAGGGGGTTGCCAGAGCGTAAATGGGATCATGGGACTCAAGTACAGACTGATGTTTCATAGCCTTACGATAGCGAAAACTCGAGCTGATGTCATGTGGGCTGCCTCCACCCAGGCGCCCCCAGCACATAGCCCCCAGCCAGGCCAGGTGGTGGTCTTGACGAGGAGGCCCAGTGCGCGTAGCTTTTGGGTCACACACAAGGAGCACCGGTGCACGAGGAACTAGATCTGGAAGGACTAAGCCTGCAGGAGGCTACTTCATACGTAGCCAAATACCTGGCCGCCTACAAGCAGTCACAGCAACGGCGAGGGCAGGCTGAGGAAGAGTTTGGACGGTGGGAGAAGCGCGTGCGGCTTGCTCATGAAAAGGGTGAGACTGAACTTGCGCAGGCAGCACTTGCGCGTGCGGAAAAGGCAGCAACCGAGTTCAAACAGGCCCGCGCTGAGGAAAAGGAACTTGGCATCACGTGTGACCTTTTGAAACAACGCCTTGAGAGACTTGCCCGGCAACCGGAGTTCTCGGTCGATGCAGAGGCGCTGCTCGCCCACATGCAAAACATGATAGACTCCGGCACCATGGGAACGGGAGGAACACAGTGAACTGGGGAGCTACTCCAGTCGTCTTTGGTCACCGTGGATATGCCGCGCGCGCCCCGGAGAACACCTTGGCTGGCTTTCGCCTTGCCGCCGAGCATAAGGTTCCCGGTATTGAGTTAGATATCCATTTGACCGCGGACAAGCACCTTGTGGTACTGCACGATCACAATCTATTTCGCACAACTGGGCTGGATGCAGGCGTAGAGCAGACGCGCTACGACGAGATGCGTGAGCTCGATGCAGGCTCTTGGTTTGACCCGGCGTTTTCCAGCGAGCGACTACCGCTGTTAGAAGACATTCTTGCCGAGTTCGGGTCGAGCTTTGTGTATGATATTGAGATTAAGCAGGAAGGAAGAGCAGCCACCGGTATTGAGGAACAGCTGCTGGGCGTGATTCGGCGTTTTGGACTGGAGGCGAACTGTTTCGTATCCTCCTTTAATCCCTTTCCGTTGCGTAGATTCAGAAAGATGGCTCCCGATATCCCAGTAGCCGCCATATACTCTAGCCACGACGACGTTCCACCCATACTCCGCTGTGGTCTGGGTGCCTACATGAGTGGCTTCCCACAATTGGTTAAGCCCCACCACGTGAAGATCAACCGCCTGTGGGCCTGGTACCACATAGGCCTACGTCGACGCATTGTCCTGCCCTGGACGGTGAATGATGCGGAAACGGCACTGCGCATGGCCGCATGTGGGGTAGCCGGAATAATCACCGACGACCCGGGAATGGTCTTGGAGTTATTGAGCGCATCAGCCGCCGAGTCCCTGGGCAACTGAGTGGGCCCCTGGGTAACTAAGGGAGCCGCGACGCAAAGTCCTGTCCAAAGTTCGCACCGAGCATGCGAAAGGCGGCCTGAATAGCGGCATTGGACGAGGCGCCCCGGCTCCGTTGAAACCCGCTGGTGCTGTACAGCACCTCGCCGGTTTCAAGGTCAATAGCCTCTGCGCTGCCGGAGACCCGTACAATGAAACCGTCGCCCTCATCGAACTCGTCAATCTGTGCCGAGCCAAGAATTACTCGCTCTACCCGTCCGCCGTACTCCGCGCGCAGAAGATCCAGGAGCTCGTCACGCGCCATGCCAGCACTCCGTGAACGTAACGCGCTCAAGTTCTGCACCCGGAAATCGGCGGAGCTCAATTCCTGCTGAAGTGAACTGCTCACCGTTCCGGCCGCTATAGGATTCCCTGCAATGTCTGCCTCATGGAGGAGAACTCCAGTGGGTACCTGCGCCGCACGTGAGCGAACGTCGTAACGGAAAACTACCCGGGTGTCAGATATCGCCCCGTTCAGGCCGTCAAGTTGGCTCCGGTACTCACGTCCAAGCTCCTCAAGCGGAAGCATGTATCGGCTCAGATCCAGCCCTACTGTTACCGTATCTGAACCGACGAGCTGCGGTATGGGGTGATCAAAGCTCACCCGACCTTGCTCGTCACTTTGAATAGTCGTGCTCCGCGTGGTGCTTCTGCCGCCACGAAACTCTTTGTAGCTTACCCGCACGGCTGCACCCGGCACCGGCCTACCGTTTACCCGCACCACTGCCTCAAAACTCTCGGGGAAGGCTTCACGCACCATTACTCTGAGATTGTCGTTCTGTTTTTCCAGTTGTATGCGTGAAACCAAGCTCCGCGCCGAGTTAATGTTGCGCTCAAAGCGGATTTCCGCATTCTCAATGTCGGAGGTCGCTGCCGCCTGAGCCGCCTCAAGGTACTGCAGCACTGCGTCGAAATACAGACCGCGAGCCTCAAACTCCCTGCCGCGTTGCTCCGGCAGAGCAACTGCATCTATGCGCTCCTGAAATATGGCCTGGAGGCGAGCCCGCTCTGCCTCCAGCGACGCCCGCTCGTAGGCTCCCAGAAGGTACACCGTAACCGCCTCGCCGCGGCGCTCCACGTAACGGTCTACTACCCGAAAGCCAGCCACCCGGGCCGCGCCTGTCTGGCGCACCGTCTGTACAACCGAGCTCTCAAACTCATCTAGTGAGGCCCGCGCCTCGGCCGTGGTGTCGGTGGTTATGCGAACGCCCATGTAGCGAACAATCTCGTCTATCATGCCCGCCGTCGCAACCGTCTCTGCCTCGGCGACATCGCCCCTTGAGTCTCCGGCCACGCCCACAAAGTACTCGTTTGTCCCGTCACCGCGGGGCGGCGTCTGCACCCAGTCTGGAGGACCGTCGCTGCGAACAGCCGCCTCCGGCGATGCGCACCCGAGCACAAACAGCACCAAGGCAAGAAGAAGAGTAAGAATGTAAAGCTGCCTTATAGCGCCATGTGCTCGCATGTGAAACTCCTGGTTGCGTCCGCTTTGGCGGACGGGTCGCCGCGCGGCGTACCGCGCGGTGTAGCGCTCCCGGCTCTGTCCGGTTTAGAGGCCCTGCTCGAAGGCGTCCTTGACCCGGTCCCGCACCGTGGCTTGCTCCTCGGTGAGATTGGTATCTGCACCGTCCAGCGCGTCCTGTACCATGCGGTCAAGTGTCGCCTCTGGAATAGTGTAAAGCACCACGTAGGTGTATGCATCTTCCTCTACCTGACCGTCGGCGTCAAAGTAGCGCATGCGCACCCAGTAGTCGCGCGCCGCTCGGTAACCAGAGAACTCTTGATCCGAGAAGGTTGCCACAACCTGCTCCATGTAGTTTTCTACCAAGTCCATGTCACCGGCTGCAGCTCCGGCAAAGCGGGTCTGCACGCGGTTCTGCACCGTCTGAGCTATGCTGCTTGCCGCTTGGAAGTTGCGTGTCCAGAGCTCCGCGCCCTGCAGACTTTGGGCCCGAGGTGACTCAAACTTGAACACGTACTGACCTTCGAACTCCGAGAGCCGCTCAATTTCGTCAACCTCCATGGTCACCCAGTCCGGTACCGGAGTTCCCCACTTGTAGTTCTTGTGATCAACCATCTCTGGCCGCCGAGTAGTGGGCTCCGCCATTGTTGGCCGAGTTGGCTGCGGCTCGGGCTCGGGAGAGCTTGCACAACCAGCAATAACGAACGCCAACAGTATACCAATGACAACACCATAGCTTCTCAGTTTCATTCCATATCCTCCGTTTGATGCGGTTCACCGCGCTGCGCGGTGCCACGACCACGTATATTTTGTTGCTTACAACCCAGTATCAAAAGTCAAAGATTTTCCACGCGTCATGACCAGGTACATTCCGTCGAGTCCGGCGACGATATCTGATACATCGTAGATCAGATCCTGGAGGTCGTCGCTGCGTCCGAAATAGTATACTGCCCATTGAGTCTGCTCAGCCGTTTGCGACACCGTGACTATATCGGCCACTCGTGCACCCAGACGACGCCGGAACTCACTTACAAGCCGCGGGTCGCTTGTGTTGGTGAGAATGAGATCATAACGCACACCGCGTGAGAGATACCCGGCCATTTGTATGCGGGACTGGTCAACCACGTCTGGCATTGCCTGGAACACTGTCGACTGCACGGCATTTAAGGTTGCGTCGTCCGCCGAACTCCTGCTCAGTGTCCGGGGGCTGCGCCGGTTAACCGTGCCAAGCAGCTGCCCGGTTGAGGTCTCGAACATTCGTAGCGTCACGTTGGCTGTTGCGTAGTGGTTGCCGCCCTGCGACTCGCTGCTGGTCAAGGCGTCAACCTCAATGTACATATCAGCGTTGAGGCGTTGGGCAATCCACTGGATCATGCTCATTTCTCGGCCGGTCTCGGCCTCGTACACAAACTGCTGGTCACGGCGTAAGCTCTCTATCTGGGCGGCGTCGACCGCAAAAAAGCCGTTGCTGGTCAGATAGCGGTTGGCCTGGGCGACCGCGCTGCGCATAATGAACGGATCTTCGTCGGAGTCCTCCGGGAAATAGACCATGTAGGTCATGGTATCTACATAACGGCGGATGAAGCGTTGTTCCTCATCCGAGGCCGAGGCAAAGTCACTTGACTCAAGTGCAAGCGCATCTGCCGCGCCAGCCCCGACGGTTGCCGGAGATTCGCCGTGAGGGGCCTGTTCATCCTCTACCAGGCCTTGGGCCCGGCCCTCACCGGTCGCTGTACCTGCACCCGCAGCGGAACCGGTGATACCATGTCGATTCAAGACCTGCTCAACCGCTTGTGTATTGACACGGATCACAATCTCAAAAATCATGTCCATGCTTTCAACAGTGCCAAGGTTTTCACGACGGGTGCGTTCCATGGTTTCGTTGTACACGTACTGATTAGGATTGCGAGTTGAGTACAGAACGTCCTGCAGCACTCGACTGTTTGCCCGTTCGGCCTCGGCCCCAATCATGTCTATGACCGCATTGCGAACCGCGTCCATCTTAGCCGCATTCATAGCCTCTGCCAGGCCCGCGCCACGGCCGCTCCCTTCGTAGTACTCACTGCGGTCTGCCGCAGCAGCCCCAGCCGCCGAGCTATCTCTAGGCGTTGGCGAGCTGGCACACGAAACGAGAAAAAGTACCAGGCCACACAGCATAGCTGCTGCTCCGAGATTACGAACAACTCTATCCACTGATTTCCCTCTTATTCTACTCATTCCTCGTGTGCTCATTTGAAGGTTACCCCTCCCCCAACCAGAATTCCACCGTAGGAACTGAAAAAGCGATTCAGGGTGGAGTTGCTCCAGTTTCGGTCGTAAAACCCTTGCCAGCCCGCAACCCCGGTCTCCAGGAACACCATAGTGTCCCGGCTTACTAAGTAACTCGCCGTTAGGCGCATGCTCCCTCCAACGTGCGTCGTGTAGAAGTCCTCGTCAAACAGGGAGTCATCTACCGGGACAGCTCCGCCCACGCCAATCCCAAAGCTCGGGTGCATTTTGAGGCGCCCCATATAGAAATTGCGCTCACCACCAATATACACGTTCATTGGGAAGAGAAACCCAAAGAGCGTAGTAGTAGTAGGTATCTCAATACCAAGTAAGGGGCGCCAGGCGAAGAACCCGCGGCTGGCGGTAATACGGGCGCCAAAGAGAAGCAGCTCAAGATCCTGGGTTGAAAGGTCCAACAGAACGTTAGCGTACGGTGTTATATCGGCTCCCATCCGCGGCACTTCCTGCAACTGATCACCAATGACGATGTTGGGATTTGCGTACAA
>REEM01000193.1 GCA_007695055.1 Spirochaetaceae bacterium
CATCAGACCAAGCGCTGGGATCCTCGTATGAAGCCGTACATTTTTGCAGAGCGCAACGGTATTCATATTATAGATCTCCAGAAGACTATCACGGCAATTAAGGTTGCCTACGACGCTGTGCGTCAGACCGTACTTGCAAACAAGACCGTTCTTTTTGTTGGAACAAAAAAGCAAGCACAACAGGCCATTGAGCGGGAAGCTCAGCACTGCGGGATGTTCTACGTCAATAACCGCTGGCTTGGCGGTATGCTCACCAACTTTACTACCATTCGGAAGAGTCTTTTTCGCCTGAAAAAGCTTGAAAAAATGGAAGTAGACGGTACCTATGAAAGCCTCACCAAAAAAGAAATTGCACGCATAGATAAAGAAAAGAGTCGAATGCAACGAAACCTTGGCGGAATCAAGGAAATGAAAGAACCGCCAGGTATCGTGTTTATCATTGACACCCGCAAGGAAGCTATAGCAGTCGCCGAAGCACGACGAATGGGTATTCCCATAGTTGCTGTAGTAGACACAAACTGTAATCCTGAAGGCATTGACTACCCTATTCCCGGCAACGACGACGCAATCCGCGCCATCTCACTCTTTACCCAAATTATATCGAAGGCGGTTATTGAGGCCGACAACGAAATTGGACTTGAGGTTATTGAGAGCATGCACGACGACGAGGATGTCGAGCAGGAGATAGCTCCTGCAGCGGACACCGAAGCCGTGATGACCACGGACGTTGAAACTGCTCCGGTAGCTGATGTAGCCGCGGTGGCCGCCGAAAAAGAAGCCGCTGACAAGGCTGATAAGGAAGCCGCCAAGAAAAAGGCCGAAGAGGAAGACAAGAGCTTCACTGCGGAAGACTACTCAAACTACCAACCAGATGAAAACAAGACTGTGCCTGACTATAGTAAAGGCACCCGTGCCCATGAGGTTGCTGACGAAGCCGGTATTGACGAGGACAAACTCTACGAGGAGTAGGTTCAAGAGCAAGGAACACCAGGCTTTGTTTTATAGATGTAACATCCAGGAGGAATAGACCAATGGAGATAAAGGCCGCAGACGTAAAAAAGCTGCGAGATAAAACTGGTGCAGGAATGATGGACTGCAAAAAAGCATTGGCCGAGGCTGGCGGAGATTTTGCTGCCGCCGAGAAGCACCTCAAGGAGCTTGGCCTGGCCGCCGCCGCTAAACGAGGTGGTCGTGCGACGAACGAAGGGCGCGTTTTTGCCCGTGTCGGCACCGAGCGAGCCGGACTGCTGGAGCTTTCATGCGAAACTGACTTTGTTGCACGTAACACCCAATTCATTGAACTGGGAAACAAAATAGCCGCTGAGATTGTAGATAACGGCATTGCTCCCGACGATGGCCGTTTTACCGAATGGCTCAATGATGCCATTAGCACAATTAAGGAAAACATGTCTCTCCGCCGTTGCGAGATTTTGACCATAGACGGAAACAGTCTTGTTGTAGACTATGTACACGGAGATGGCGGTTCGGTTGGCGTGTTGGTTAAGGTTGTTGTTTCCGAGGCTGCCCTTGTGACAAACGACGAAGTACGCCAATTTGCGTTCGACACGGCGTTACATGTAGCTGCTTTTGGCCCAACCTACTTGAACGAGAAAGCGGTTCCGGAGGCATATGTAAGCGAGCAGAAAGATATCTTTATGGCTCAAGCTCGTTCACTTGGAAAACCCGATAAAGTACTTGAAGGCATCGTTACCGGTAAAATGAAAAAGCATTTTTCAGAAATCTGCCTGCTTGAGCAACCCTTCGTCAAAGACGATAAACGATCCGTTGCCCAGGTGGCTGCGGATTTAGGAAAAAGCCTTGGCGGAACAGTGACGGTACACGAGTATCGCTACATGAAAACTGGCGAAGAGACCGAGTAAAGTAGAGATAACCGCGGGAGATACAGCATGGAAGAAACCATTCTTGACGCTGAAGAGCGCATGCAGAAATCCGTCAGTACGATGGTGGAAGAGTTTGCGGCCATCCGTAGTGGCCGCGCCTCTGCCGCCTTGTTCGACAAGATTAGAATAGAGTATTACGGCGAACCAACTCCCTTGAATCAGGTAGCCACCGTCTCGGTACCTGAAGCACGTTTGGTAGTTATTCAGCCGTGGGACAAATCTGTAATTGGGGCCATTGAAAAAGCAATTCAGAAGTCCGAGCTTTCGGTTAATCCCAGTAACGATGGAAAGGTAATTCGCATTAATATTCCACCACTCACTGAAGATCGACGAAAAGAGATCGTCAAGATGGCCAAGAACACCGCTGAGCAGGCACGCATTGCAATCCGTAATATTCGGCGGGATGCAAATGATCAACTAAAAAAAGCGCAGAAGGACGGTGAGATTACCGAGGACGACATAAAACGAGGTGAGGATGAGGTGCAAAAACTAACTGACTCTTTCGTGGAGAAAGTAGATGCAGCTCTCGCAGCCAAGGAGAAGGAAATCCTGGAAGTGTAATGGAGTCACTGACCGACGAAACACCTGCGGAAGTGCCCCAGGAAGAAAGCACGACATCTGCCGCGCACGACACAAGCGGAGCTCCACCAGTACATATCGGAATCATAATGGATGGCAACGGGCGTTGGGCGACCGCACGTAATATGCCCCGAACGAAGGGGCATCAGGCCGGTATAGAAGCCGTCAAACGGGTTATACTAGCCGCAGCAGACGAAGGCGTTCGGTATGTATCCCTTTATTCATTTTCTACCGAGAACTGGAAACGAGCTCCGACCGAGGTTGAGTTTCTCATGCAACTTGTAGCTCGGAACCTACGCGATCAGTATGATTTTTATCGTGATAACCGCATTCGCCTGTATCACAGCGGTGATTTGTCCGGATTGCCCAAAGCGGTGCGCAAAGAGATAGCCGCGGTTACCGGCGATACTCGGCAATACGATGGAATCACCGTAAACATCGCAGTGAACTACGGTGGGCGAAACGAGATTGTGCGAGCCTTTAACAGATATCTGAAGGCCAATCTTGATAAGCCTTTGCAGTCCGAGCATGAGTTACGCGAATATCTTGATCTTCCAGAGTTCCCAGATCCCGATCTCATTGTTCGTAGCGGCGGGCACCGAAGAATTAGTAACTTTTTGTTGTGGCAATCGGCATACTCTGAGTTGTATTTCTCGGAGAAGCTTTGGCCTGACTGGGAAGGAGCTGACTTGGTTGCCGCCATAGCGGACTATAAAGCACGAAAACGCAATTATGGCGGGACCAAATGACAAACATCCAGAAGCGATTGCTTGTATTTCTCATAGGGCTACCGCTTCTTGTTGGCGTTGTAGTACTGCTAGCCGAACCGTACCATGTAGGGTTTAACATTATAGCTATTGTTGCCTCAGCGATTTGTACCGTTGAAGCATCACTTCTGATCGAAAAAAAACAAAAAGGCTATCGCAGTGAGGTGCTCCGTGCCGCCGCGATAGGTATGCTGCTACCAGGTGTCACCTGGTTAGTAGTGATACAGGCGCTTCCTCCCGAAGCACCGGTCTTCACATTGATTACAGCGATTTCACTGATTTTTGCGACTCAGGTACTACGCAAGAATCAAGAGGAGTTTGACAAGGTGGTCGGCCACCTCACCTCCTTGGTCACCCTGTTGATTTACCCTGGTTTCTTCATCTCTTTTGCTACCCGAATTACCACACTTCCTCGTGCTACCGAGTTACTTGCTGCCTTTTTCTGTATAGTATTCCTGAATGACAGTATGGCCTACGCCTCCGGCATGTTGTTCGGCCGCAACAGTCGAAAAGTGTTGGCCGTAAGTCCCAATAAATCTCTTGTCGGCTTTGCTGGAGGTTTTCTTACGTCTCCGCTTGTTGTTGTATTTGCGGAGTGGCTCCGACCAGGCTTGTTCCCCGGCGGCTTGACTGCCCGAATTCTGTTTGGGGCAGCAATTGGCGCGACCGCAATCTTGGGAGATCTCGTGGAATCTGCACTCAAGCGCGGTACTCTTACGAAGGACTCGGGACAGCTTATTCCCGGCCGGGGCGGCCTCCTTGATTCCGCAGACTCCGTAATTTTTGCCGCTCCACTTTTCTACTACCTGTATCTTTTTGTATTTCTCTAAAGGTCAAGGCCCTAAAAGGAAACCTATATGATGAACATCGTGATTGGCCTCATTGGCCTGGGAATAGTTGTGTTTTTCCATGAACTCGGACATCTCGCTGCGGCAAAAGCAGTTGGAATTCGGGTTGAAGCTTTTTCTATTGGTTGGGGACGAAAACTAATCGGCCGGAAATGGGGTGAAACCGAGTACCGTTTGTCGGTGTTCCCGTTTGGTGGCTACTGTAAGATGCGCGGCGAGGAGATGCTCACGGCCGCGCTGGAGCAAGATTCGCCCACTATACCTAAGGAACGAGGAAGCTTTTACGCTGCCCAGCCATGGAAACGCATCTTTGTGGCTGCTGCGGGCCCCTTTATGAACGTGGTTTTCTCTGTTTTGGTGTTGAGTATTGTTTGGTTCGTCGGCTTTACGGTTCAGAGCTTCGAGAATCGTATTGTTCTGGTGTCGGAGTACGACCGGCAGGTATCGGAGATGCCCGCGGATGTCGCAGGTCTGCGGACTGGTGACAGAATCATGGCCATTAATGATATCCCTGTTGAGTCCTATCGCGACATACAACAGAGCATTGTAACACGACCAAACACCGAGTTAAATCTCCATGTCCAGCGCAACGATCAGGAAATCCGGGTAGCGGTGACACCTCGTCTAGATCCTGCAAGCGGCGCTGGCCAGATTGGAATTTTCCCATGGATTGAGCCAGTTATTGGTTCTATTCGAGATGGTTCCGGTGCCCATCTTGCTGGCTTACGCCCTGGTGATCGGATTTTAGCTGTCAATGGTGAGGGTGTCGAGCACTCTATCGCTTTGACCGAGATTCTTAATCGGGGACGTGGACCGGCTGAGTTGCTCATTCAGCGACAGGAAGGCAATACCGAGGAGCTCAGGGTCACTCCTTCTGAGCGTGACGACGGAACTCGGGAAATAGGAGTGGCCTTCCAACCTCTTTCACTGCCGTCACCCAGCCTTGGCCCTATATCCGCAGTCGGGCGCGGGTTAGAGGAAACGCTTCGGACGACACAACTGTATTTTCGAAGCCTAGGCCTACTGTTTAGCGGAGTTGATCTGCAACAAGCAATTGCCGGTCCGGTACGAATCACCTACCTCGTTGGTGAGGTTGCATCTGAAGGCTTTGCGGTTGGCCTCTCGGCCGGGATGGTTGCGCTGTTTAACTTTCTGAGCCTCCTGAGTATAGCGTTGTTTATCATGAATCTGCTTCCTATTCCTGCGCTCGATGGTGGTCAGATTCTCTTATTTTTGTTTGAGATGATTGTACGAAAGGATCTCAGTCCTAAGCTCGTCTACAGGTACCAAATGGTCGGCACCGTTTTGATTCTGTCGCTCATTGGTTTCGCCCTGTTTAGCGATATACTCTTCCTATCCGGTCGCTGAAAAGGATACCTTTGGTGAAACGATTCGCACTTCTTGCTGTATTCATCGTTCTCCTTGGAGTTTCGCAGAGAGCTGACGCACTTGCCGGGCAGGATCGCTTATACCCTGCCACGGGTCACTGGGGCAAGGTTCACTCTGTGGCTTACTCTCCGAATCAGGAACGCCTCGTCACCGCCGGTGAAGATGGAACCATCCGGGTATGGAGTATAGGAATACCCAGGCTCTTACGAATACATAGTGTCTCTGCTGGTTCCTTGAGTCACTTGGCACTGCACCCCAACCAGCCTCACGCCGCAGTTATAGAAAACTCCGGGTCATCGCGCCCGGTGCTCTCTGTTTGGAACTGGGATACCGGCAGGCGGGTATTCCGAATAGAGTTGCAAACAGAGCCGCTCAGCTTGGCCTACTCGCCCAACGGTAGCTTTCTGGTCTTTACCCTTGAGAGTCTCAACAGTGTGGTTATGATTTCGCCGGAGACCGGCGAAGTGCTTGAACACGGTGTGAAGCGTACCGGTATTGCTAGCTATTTTACTGTTTCAGGCTCAGAAGCCACACTCATGGCTTATACTCCTGGCAATGGGCGCTTTACGTACTACAACATTCAGGATGGGCGTGTACTCCAGACCGTGAGCTCCGAAGCTCAATTAGAGAACCTAACCATTTTGCCGAGCCGACGACTGTTGGTTGCCCAGAAGGACTCGGAACTCATTGTTGTGGACATACTTCGCGGTAACGTTGTCGACCGTGTGGATATTCCTAATATTCGCTCAATAGCGGTAAATGATCGTAACTCCGATATAGCTGTGCTCCACAGCCAGAACGGCCGCTACTACTATCGCACCTGGAATATACTCCAGAACAGACTGCAGGAACGGGAGCAACTTTTACGCGAACTAAATCGTCCTCCAGTCCTGGTTGCATTTTTCGACGGCAAGTCTCTTGTTTCTTCGGAAGACAGTACTCTGAGCTACTACTTTGCGAACAGTCGTTATCCACGAATATTATCCTCTGATCGAAGGTTGCCAGTTCAAGGAATTGCATACTCCGGGGGACAACTGTATTTACAGGCAGATGAAACCTTTCTCCAGTTTTCCGGCTTGCGTTCAGCTTCAGCTACCGGTATAGGGCTTTCTTTGCGGAGCCTCTCAGAGAGTTCGCTTAATTTTCCGTCCGAGGGTAGCTATGCAGTGCATGGTGCAGTGTTGGACAAGCTATGGTTCACGCGTACCGACAGCCGCCAACCGCATCTTTATCAGCTCCAGACTGCGCACAACTCCACAATTGTACCATCTGAGCACGAGTTCGACAGCAATGTTATTGGCCACCAAGTAGCGATGAATCGCATCCTTATAGAAACCGAGGATAGTCAGGTACTCCTCTGGAATCCGGACTCGGGAAAGGTTGAGTATACCCACAGTGCGCCAGAGATTTCCGCCTATGCATATCATCCAGTACATGGACTCTCTATAGGAACAAACTCGGCGGCGGGCTCTGGTCGGACTTTGGTACATATAAACCCCACTACTGGTGAAACCATACCCCTTACAACTCCAGCATTCATTACTACCGATATTGCCTTCTCAGATGATACGGGATCCATCTACGCGCTTGGACTAGAACAGAGTGCTTCTGGAGTGTTATACACCCGCTTAGATAGATGGAGCGGGCCCGGCTTCTCGGTACACGAGAACTTGTACCGGACAGTTGGAGCGGACTGGAACGCCCGACTCGCTGCCATTCCTGCAACCGACGTGATATGGGCTTTACCCTCAACCGGCCGCATTCAAGTCTGGAATGGTGCCAGTCGATTATCGGTGGATGCTGAGGATGAGTTCTCTGTTAATCTTGGAGTCTATGGTGACCTAGTATACGCAATTCACCGTAGTGGTGCGGTTTCATTTTACTCGGCAAGTAGAACACAGAAGCTTCTTACGCTGTCTCTCTTCCGCGACCGGGAGTGGGTGGCTGTCACGCCGGAACAGCAATTTCTACTCTCTGTAGGCGCGGTACCCGAGGACTATCTCATCCTGGTTTCCGAACGAGAGTTGCCAGATGCGCAGCAACCGTTAACGCTTACTCGCTTTCGCCTACCCTTGCCAGTAGGTGATGAGAACTGACATCCTATTCTTGGGGAGGATTTCGGCGGACTTTCTCTATTGCTCGTGATACAGCTTCTTTGACTTCCGCGCGCTTCTCGTCAGATACGGCGTCAGCGTAGATTCTGCCCATGAGGTTCACCCTATACATGGGGCGAACTGCGTTCAAAGCGTAAGCGGCCATATCCAGAACACACTCCGTGGAGCTGCATAAACTCGAATTGGAAAGCCCTTGGAGCTGTGCTTCCAGCTCTTCTAGCACCAAACGCTCTGACTCGTTTACCAGATCTTCAAGTCTAAAATCATCAATAAGACTCACTCTACTCCCCTCCCACAGTCTTCAATCCATTCACCCATGCTTCCCTGTTTTGGCATACCTACATTGAGTGTTCGGCGTACGCCTCGAACCGAGTGTAGCGCGGGACAAACGCAATCTTCACCGTACCGACCGGACCGTTACGTTGTTTCGCAATAATCAACTCAGTCTCAACCAGGTTCATATCGTCTGTATTCTCATGTTCTATCCCACGCTCGCGATGTAAGAATAACACAACATCCGCGTCTTGTTCGATAGAACCGGACTCACGGATACTGGCAAGGGTTGGGCGTTTGCCCTCCGAGTCGCGACTCACCTGAGAGAGCGCAACAATGGGGATCTTTAACTCTCGCGCCAGTGCTTTCAATGAGCGCGATATTGCCGCAATTTGTTCATGACGCGGAATCCGAGTATCTTCAGGCGTCACGAGAGTAAGATAGTCAACGAAGATGATTTTCACGTCTTCCTGGCTACGCATTCGCCGTGCTTGAGCCCGAAGGTCAAGAAGCGAGATGTTAGGAGTATCGTTAATCCATAGAGGGGCATCGTAAATGAGGCCAGCCGCGTCGGTGAGGCTCTTGAAGTCCGATGCACGAAGCATACCGGTACGGATCGTCTGCGAAGATATCCGAGCCTCGCTCGCAATTAGGCGTTGCATGAGATGATGATCCGCCATCTCCAGAGTGAAGAAACCGACCGGAATCTTTGAGCGTATCGCCGCATTTGCAGCAACTGTTAACGCAAATGCTGTCTTTCCAACTGACGGCCGGGCGCCAATGACAATGAACTCAGAGTCTTGAAAGCCTGAAAGCATACTGTCGAGCGCGGCGAGCCCGGAAGGTACCCCGGTATAACTGTCTTTGTTGCGGTAAAGTTGTTCAATAGACTCAACCGTCTTACTTATGATGTCCCCAGCCTTCCGATACCCTTCACTGAGATTCTCGGCTGTCAACTCAAAGATACGTCTCTCAGCGGACTCAATGACCGCACGCGACTCTTGCCCAGGATCATTTGCTTCTTGAATAATCTCTTGTGATATCCGCAACAGTCGGCGCCGAATACTGAGTTCCCTAACGATTTTTGCGTAGTACTCAACATTGGCAGAACTCGGCACGGCGGTGGTAAGTGAAGATACAAAACCAGCGCCCCCAACACGATCTAAATCACCAGCAGCCTTAAGTGCGTGGGTAAGCGTAATGAGATCAATTTCCTCACCCTTTTCAGAGAGGAGGTGAATTGCCTGAAAGACACGTTGGTGGGCTGCTCGGTAGAAATCTTCAGCCCGTAGACTTTGCTGAAGACGAGAGAGACAGTCAGGATCCAAGAGCACCGCGCCAAGCGTCGCGATCTCAGCTTCGTGATTATAGGGCGGTGTCTTGAGATCCTGTGTGTTTTGGTCCATGAGAATAGGTAGTGCGTCGCAAAGGGCGCCCTACTCCTTCTCCTCCATTTCCTCATCAGAGGATTCCGTGTTTTCCTCAGCTACCGTTTCGGTCTCTGCTACCGTCTCGGTCTCAGCTACCGCTTCGGTTTCGACCTCGGCCTCGTTCTCAACCTCAGTTTCAGCCTCGACAACCGCTTCGGTCTCAGTCTCCGTTACCGGGGCAACAGCAACTTCCGGCTCACTAGATTTGCTTGATGGCGCCTTCTGACCCTCACCGGCAACTTCGGCTGCTTTGCTGTCGGTGCGTACCGACACTGTCAGGTCTGCGTCTTCGTTACCGTAGAGGCGGACTCGCACGGTAAAATTGCCGGTCGTCTTGATTGTATTCTCGGGCACCTCAATTCGTTTCTTCTCAATGATGAGGCCTACTTTCTCCAGCGCCTCCATGATTGTAGCAGAGGTAACTGACCCAAATAGTTTGCCGTTGGCACCGGCGTTCATAGTGATAACCAGCTCTTCACTCTCAAGACGCTGCTTGAGACCCAACGCATCCTGCCGCTTCTGTTCCTTTCTCTTCTCAATTCCCTTACGGCGGGCCTCGAGTAGTGCCAGGTTGGATGCATTATGCATTACCGCTAGCTTGCGCGGTAACAGATAATTACGTCCATAACCATTCGCTACGGCAATCACGTCGCCCTCTTCTCCGAGATTATTCACATCTTGCTGTAGAATGACCTTCATGGTTGTTCCACTCCTTCAAACCTATAGTAGTTGATCCATAGTTCTGAGATACCCAAAAGTGGCACCCCTATCAGAACAAGAATATTGAGCCCTGGGATCATGAGGCCCAACACCATGGCACCAACAAATAGTGTTCGTGCACCACGACTCAGATTCCTTCTTTCAAACTCATGCCGTATTATCGCGATTCCCTGTACACCATACAGAAGAAGAGCCGTCAATCCGGCATTCCAAAAAACAAAGCGAAACGGCCCCAAGGGCAGCACGAGAGAAAACAGCATTCCAGCCCAGGAAATTAGTGCTGGCCAGGTTAACTGCAACGGAACCTGGAACCCTCCCAAGGCGCGAAGAGCCAATGCTCGTTCAGCGCTGCTTCCAATCACCTTGCCGAGCAACCAGTTTGAACTCAGTACCACAAGGTACATGAATGCGAAACTTGAAGCCAACAAACTCCCCGACATGACTAAAAACTCGTCAAACGTTATGACGGCTACACCGCCACCAGCGCTCACGATGCTATTGTATACCATGCGGAATTGATCAGTCATCAAGCTACGAGCGCCCTCATGTGAGAGTAACGCAACGGCGCCCGGTACGAGAACCACAATGCTGACAAGTCCAGCTATCAACAGTCGATATATTGTGCTTGGCAGCTGAGGATGACGACTATTCATCACCCACAGTCCAAACAGAAAGACCGCTGGAACAGCTATATCTATGGCAGCAAGCGCCCCGAGCCCTGCTAATGCCTCCATCCTTCTCAGCTCGAACATGCGGATCAATGCAATAGCTGCCCAAGCCGAGATGCTCGCCACAAAGAAGGGCTGCTCTCCCTTCCTTTCAAAAAGCACTTGAAGCGGCACCAAAAACAGGAACAGTACAAATCCGAGCTGGTAAAACAGCGCGGATAGCAACCCGGTAAGCACCGGGCCTATGTTATTTTTGTTTCCCCCCAAGCGTAGTTGCATGAACCTGATCGGTTATCCGATCGGTAACAGCGCGATAGCCCTAGCCCGCTTGATTTCTCGGACCAAGCGGCGCTGGTTTTTCGCCGATGTACCGGTGATTCGGCGCGGCAATATTTTGCCTTTCTCTGTCACAAAACGACGGAGAACCTCGGGATGCTTGTAATCAATGACAAGATTATGCGCCTTGATCTTGTCAATTTTCTTACGAAAAAAGGCACGTCCACCGCCAGCTCCTCCGCCGGGCCGTCCACCTCGCCCTCCGCGGGGATCGCGGTCTCGTCCGCTGTCATCGTCGTCATCTCTGGGACGTCGACCACGATAACCGCCACCCTCGGCGCCGCCTTCTCCACCCCCACGGTATCCGCTACTGCCACCGCCACGGTATCCACCGCCTTCGCTGCTTCCGCGATATCCGCCCTCGCGAGCGGGCGCGCGATCTGGTGTGGCTTCGCGAGGAGCTCCTTCTGCGCCGCCCTCGG
>REEM01000104.1 GCA_007695055.1 Spirochaetaceae bacterium
GAGGGTTGATAGAGCCGCGAGATTCCCACCGGACTCCGCTTGGGAACCCAGTCAAGACTGTCCACGTCACGTCCCACGTAGGTGTAGTTCAGCGCCTTACCTGCCTCTACAATATCCCTGTTCACCAGGTAGTATGGGGCATGCCAAATGAGAGATAACTCACGCCCTGTAGCGGCGAAATACTCGTCTTCATTGGCGGCCAGACCCCTTTTGATAAAGTCACGATCCACCCCAAAGCGCACGTCGGAGAAATCTATATGGTAGTGAAACATCGACCCTACTTCATGCCCCGCTTCGGCTATTTCGCGTACCGCATCGGGATAGCGTCGAATAAACTCCCCATTCACGAAGAAGGTCGCGCGAATACCGTAGGTTTGGAGTGTCCTCAGGATGTTCGGCAAGCCGCGCGCACTGTCAGTGGCGTTGAAAACCAAGGATATTTCCCGAGCCCGCAACCGCGAACCATGCCGAAAGTGGTCAAAATCAATGGGATCGTCCTCAGAAGGGAACTCAGCATAACGCCGTTCAGGCGCTGGCAGTAAGCGGGATGTACCAAAAGCGGCTATATCGCGCACCATGATGGTGTTCTGGTGAGGGCCTCCCGCTTGGGACTGGAGATATACCCGGAACTTGCTGGAAGCCCCCTGTGCCTCACGGACCACCCCAGCTGGCGCTTCAACAAGCCGTTCGCTCGTGAAATCGTAGCCACGTACTACATCGCCCGAACGCAGCCGCACCTGCTCTGTGACCTCGTCACGGCCGTTAGCGCCCGAGACATGATCACTCGGAGCAAAGCCGTACTGCTCAACTTGAGAGAAGCCAAGGAAGGTACGCCCGGAATTCTCAAGCAGCCGTGTCTCAAGGTAGTACCGCCCGCCAATTATCACCTCGTTCTCGGTGCGAAACCGCACATGCAAGGGCTCGGGATGGTGGAACTCGTTCATATCAGACCATCGTTCATAGTCCTTGATCTGAACACGATCCGCATACAGAAGCGCAATGTGCCGCCCAGTTGGCGAGGGGGAGATATCTCGGACTCCTGTATCCGGCAAAAGTTGAAACACGGCCCCGGATATTGATGTCCGAAGATTCAGCCGGTACACCATGGTGTCACTGTTGTTGCCGAGCTGCACGAGGATGGTAACTATTTCGTTGGCACCCCACACCACGCGAGATATATCTGCACCACGAGGAAGGAGCAAATACGGTAGCGTGGCCGGTTTGTCCATGTGATCGCCCATGCCAAGCCTGATGAGGGTCAAGTTCTGCCCATCCTGTTCAAACAAGAGTGAGCTCGCACGTGGCGAGACCCAGAATCGGTCAAACGAGGCATCGAATGAGGATGGAAGCCTCCCGATAATGCGCCCAGGATCAAGGGCCGGACTGTAGAGGCCCCGTAAAAAGAACTCAACATCGTAGAGTTCATAGACAATAGAGCCACGAATGTAATACAAACGCCCATCCGAGCTCCAGGAAAGGCTCCCCATGCTCCCAGGCCCCAGATATCTGAGCTGCTCATCGGGAAGACGGTTTGACAGGTGTTGCTCAATGGCAAAATAGTAGAGTTCGCCATGTTTCTCATAGACAAAGAAGTCCGAGCGTGGAGACCATGCAACCGGGGCCGCATCTAAACGCCGGTCTATTCCCCATGCTATTTCGGTTACCTTCTCGTTAACCATGTCGTAGAGGTGAAGATCGGCGTACGCATCACGCTCCTCGGCAAAATACAGAAGAAATCTTCCATCTGGAGATGCAGAGATTGGTGTTTGTTTGCCGGGTGTCAGTGCCCCGTCATCTGCGAGAAAGCTTGGGAAGCGCTCAACGGGACGGAACTGGGTCTCGTCAAAACGGCTGCGGAATACTCCAAAGCGGTTCTGAATTTGTAGCTCGTCGGCCTCGGAAAGGTACTCTAGGCGTTCCGGGAAGAAACTCAGATGTCTGATGTCACGCCGGTTCTCGGAAGCAGGTAGAACTGCACCAAACAACGCGCTATACCTTCCAAAATGCGGGGCCGTGACCTCGCCCTGGAAGAGCAGCCGATTGTCCGAGGACAGATCCAGTCCGGAGAATACTATCTCCGCGGAAACTAAGGTCACGGCTCCAAGGAGAAGAAACGCACCCACAGTGAGCATTTTATGTCGTCTTTGCATAGTTCTATCCGCTTTACTTCTCGGCAGCTGAGCCCTCACAGTTGAGTGAAGACAATTATTCCGAGCAATTCGCATTTTGGATCTCGTCGGTTCATGGCAACCCTTGCTTATAGCAGCTCGGCGGCGAGTTCGGCAAGCTTGCTCCGCTCCGAGCGCTGAAGGGTCACATGCCCAAACAACTCCTGGCCCTTAAAGGCCTCTACCAGATAGGATAGTCCGTTAGAGTTGGCATCCAGGTAAGGGCTGTCAATCTGATACGGATCACCGGTCAACACAACCTTTGCCCCCTCCCCGGCACGGCTCACAATCGTCTTAATTTCATGGGGCGAAAGATTCTGCGCCTCATCAATAATGATAAACTGATTCGGCAGGGAACGTCCGCGAATATAGGACAGAGCCTCAAGCTCAATCACCTTGTTGTTCATGAGTTGCTCGGCATTTTTAATGTTCTGTTTCTTGTAGGCTGCCAGCACAAACTCAAGATTATCAAAAAGCGGCTGCATCCAGTGCGAGAGCTTCTCATTCTTGGCACCTGGCAAGTACCCAATGTCCTTTCCTAAAGGAACTACCGGGCGGCTCACCAGCACCCGCGTATACGAGCGGTCTTCCAGGGTTAGCTTGAGCCCGGCAGCAATTGCCAGCAGGGTCTTGCCCGTCCCAGCCTTACCAACCAATGAGACCAGGTGCACCGAGTCATCAAGCAGCAGCTCAAAGGCCATCCGCTGCTCGTCGTTCAGAGGCCGCACACCGGCAACCGAGGGCATTTTGTGATCAAGGTAGTGCAACTCGTTGGAAATATGGTCGTAGCGGGCAATCACACTCTCCTCAACTCCCTTGGCTCGGAGCGTCACAAAATGGTTGGGAGGATACTTCTCGGCCCACGCAACGCTTCCCTTGTCTTCAAGTTCGGCTATGAGCTCGGCGGTAGTGTCCACAGGCGTGAAGCCACTATAGAGCCGTTCAATATTTACCTTTTGCTTCTCATAGTCCACTGCCTTAATGCCAAGGGCAGTCGCCTTAACGCGGGCATTTATGTCTTTCGAGACAAAGAATACGGTACCGCCTTGGCGTTGAATCTCATAGGCCGTGAGAATGATCTTATTGTCGAGTTTGTCCCGCAGAACGTCGGAGGGAATATCCTTGCTATGAGTCAGGGCGACCCTGAGAATGGAGCCGTTTTCTATCTTTACCCCGGTAGATAGGTCTCCGTTCTTTCCGGCCTCGTCCAGGAAACGGATTGCGTGGCGGGCATTGCGACCACGCTCGTCGCTGTAGGTCTTAAGCTGATCAAGCTCCTCTAACACCCACAGCGGCACAACCACTTCTTGGTCGCGGAAACTGAGAATAGCATCAGGCCTGTGAATAAGAACATTCGTGTCAATGACAAAGGTCTTCACGTCGCGGGCCATAACTCCTCCGTATGGCTTCAATATAGTACTCGAATGAGTTGCATTGCAACTTGATCGGGCTTCTGTCTATTATGACCTTTGGGTCTATAGCCCTTGGGAGTATTTCCATGTCGATATCGGATCACTTGCCAGAGCACATACGCGAACTAACGGAGCAGTATGCTGGCGAGACCGTCGCAATACGCAGGCATCTGCATCAGTATCCTGAACTCTCATTTGAAGAGCATGAGACAGCGTCATTCATTTGTGAACGCTTAGACGAGTCTGGCATCCCATACCAGAGTGGTGTTGCGGGCACCGGCGTTATTGCCGAGGTTCAGGGCCAGGCGGACGGGAGTGCAGGCGCTAGGAAAACACGGGGTGCGACAGTACCAGGTGCCGGAAAAGTGGTGGCTCTCCGAGCCGATATAGACGCGCTGCCTATTCAGGAGCCCGAGGGACTCCCCTTTTGCTCGCAACGGCCTGGAGTCATGCATGCCTGTGGTCACGACATTCACAGCGCGGCGCTCCTTGGAGCTGGACGCATCCTCCAGAGCGTGCGCGAACAGTTTGCAGGCACGGTGCGACTGCTGTTTCAGCCCGCAGAGGAACGCATTCCGGGCGGCGCCCTGGGCATGATACAGGCCGGAGCGCTACGGAATCCTCCCGTGAACAGCGTTATTGGTGAGCACGTGAACCCCGACCTACCGGTTGGCCAGGTGGCCTTTCACTCCGGCTTTTTTATGGCCTCGGTTGACGATGTCTTCATAACGGTTCGCGGCCGCGGCGGCCATGCAGCCAAGCCGCACCAAAACATCGACCCTGTAATCATGAGTGCTCATCTTCTGACGAGCTTGCAACAGATTGTTTCGCGTTCGGCAGACCCGCTGGTGCCGAGTGTGTTATCATTTGGTCGCGTAATTGCCGACGGAGCCCACAACGTCATTCCTAATGAAGTCCGCCTTGAGGGTACCTTTCGCACCACCGACGACGCCTGGCGCTACGAGGCCCATGATCAGATCCGCCGCATTGCCAGCAGCACCGTCGCATCAATGGGTGGCGAGGCAGACGTAGAAATCCGGGTCGGGTATCCAAGTGTAATGAACGAGCCAGGCTTAACCGAGCGCCTGCGGAGTTCTGCCGTTGAGTACCTGGGCCAGGAGCAGGTTGTGGATATATCCCCTGCAATGTGGGCCGAGGATTTTGCCTATTACGGACGTGAAGCACCTGCGTGTTTCTACAACCTGGGTGTCGGAACACCGGGTGTGGATAACGCACCGGTACACAGTCCTTCATTCAAGGCCGAGGAGGGCTGCATAGCTCTGGCATCCGGCCTCCTTTCCTATCTTGCACTGACGGAGCTTTCATGAGCCAAGCCATACAAACAGGTGCCCTCATCGTCCAAGGCGACGGAACGGTACTACTGGATCTGCATGATCCGGGTGCCGATGAGGCACGTGACGCTATTGCCCCATTTGCTGAACTGGAAAAATCACCAGAACACATGCACTCATATCGCCTCACCCCGCTCTCACTCTGGAATGCGGCAGGAGCAGGCTTAGATGCCGAGGAGGTGCTGACCCGACTTCACCGCCATGCGCGTTACACTCCGGCCGAGCACATTTCGGTTATGGTGCGGGACACCGTCTCGAGGTTCGGCAAGTTGGTGCTTGAGGCCTCGGATGACCCCTACAAGCTGACACTCCTGATTTATGATGAAGACATTGCCGCCGAGATCAGAGGGAGAAAGAAGCTGCACACGCTGCTCCACCCTGTGGTTGAGTCGGGCATAGGCGCGAATGCTTCAAACGGTGGGGCAAGCGACCCGGGCGGTGAGACAGACAAGACTCTGCCAGCGGACCGCTTCATGGTGAAGCTGGCTGATCGAGGCACCGTAAAGCAGGAGCTCATCCACATTGGGTATCCTGTCAAGGATTTAGCGCCGCTTCGCGAGGGCGACCCAATTGCTATTCCGCTGCGCAGCGAACGTGGTGTTGGCGGCCCCTTTGTCGTCAGAGACTACCAGAGCGAGGCAGTCGCGGCATTGCTCGGCGACCGCGGCCCGGGAACCGGATTCGGCACGGTTGTGTTGCCCTGTGGGGCCGGAAAGACCGTGGTTGGAATGCAGGCAATGTCTGCACTCGGCACCAATACCCTGGTGCTGACCACAAACGTGGCGGCGGTGCACCAGTGGATGGACGAACTGCGCGACAAGACCGAACTCGCGCCCGAGGACATTGGGGAGTACACCGGCGACACAAAAAACATCCGACCAATCACCATAGCCACCTATCAGGTCTTGGTCTGGCGCAAGGACAAGGACTCGGAGTTCCCACACTTTGATATCTTCCGGAAGCGAAAATGGGGGCTCATTATCTACGACGAGGTGCACCTTCTACCGGCACCCGTGTTTCGGGTAACGGCCGAACTCCAGGCGGTACGTCGTCTTGGGCTTACCGCGACCTTGGTGCGCGAGGACGGACGTGAGGCCGATGTATTCTCACTCGTCGGTCCCAAGCGCTACGATGTTCCCTGGAAGGAGCTGGAGTCCCGCGGCTGGATTGCAGAGGCACATTGCCACGAGATTCGCATAGATCTTCCCAAGCAGGAACGCAGTGGCTACGCGGCATCGGACAAACGTGGAAAGTTTCGCATTGCCAGCATCAACCCTGCAAAAGTCCCAGCAGCGCAGAGCATTATTGCAAACCATCCCGACGATCACATTCTGGTAATTGGACAGTATCTTGAACAGCTCGATATTATTGCGGCCGAGCTGAATGCCCCCCTCATAACCGGCCGAACACCGAACAAGGAACGGGAACGTATTTACCGTGAGTTTCGCGAAGGTAAGACCCCGGTTATTGTGGTGTCCAAGGTAGCAAACTTTGCAATTGACCTCCCAGACGCCTCGGTGGCGGTGCAGATTTCCGGCAGTTTTGGATCTAGACAAGAAGAGGCGCAACGACTGGGGCGTATTCTTCGTCCCAAAAGGCGCAACTCCCATTTCTACACCATTGTGAGCCGCTACACCGTAGAAGAAGAGTTTGCGGTCAATCGGCAACGTTTTCTCACCGAGCAGGGCTACAAGTACCACATAGATCATTGGGATCTTGGAGCGGTGCAATGAACCGAGCCCTCAAAGCGCAACCCATATACACCGGCCGAGATCACTGGCGTGCTTCGCTTCTCCGGCTGCCAGATGATGTGCTCTTCGACTACATTCGCACCTATCTCGGGCCCATAAAAACGCCTTATAACAAACAGTCGCTGCTGGACAGCCTGGAAAACTTCCTCAGGCGTCCCGAGGTGCGACAGCGCATGCTTGTTGCCGTGTCTGACTTTGACAGGGAGGTACTCACCGCCATTGTACTCAGCCCCGAGGCCAGTCATGAAGGCGTGCACCGCCTGCTTGGGTCGCGAGTTGGATTTGTCCGGCTCCACCATGTACTGCTGAATCTTGAGGACAGGCTGCTTGTGTACAGGGATCCGGACGAACCCGGCTATCATCTCAACCCCATGCTTCAGAGTGAACTCATGAGTGGTGCTGTAGACCGCTCACTGCTTTTTCCGTCGAAACACCTGGAAACACCAGCGCCCGAGGCTCCTATCTGGTGCGACGACCTCATGCTGCTTGCACTCTTCGCTCAGCTGCGCACCGAAGGTCGCATACTCCGTAGCGACGGCAAACTTCGTAAGGTTGCTGCCAAGACGCTGCCTGCGCTCTTTCCAACCCATGCTCGTGCAAGCTCCTTTGAGGAACGGCTTTCCTTACTGCTGCAGGCGCTCGTTCGGAGCGGTTTGTGTAGCGAGAAAGACGGCCATATCAGGCCCTCTTTTCACGCTTTTCAGAAGATAGGATCGCTCACTCCACAGACACGCGCCTGCCTCGCGCCAATAGCGTACGCAGCCGGTGAGGACCAGGACTCGGATTCATCCATGGCGCCACCGACCTCACTTCTGCTCACATGCGTTGAGGTGCTTCAAAGCCTGAACCCTGACGAGGGCTATCCAGCCACAAGCCTACATGGACTGTTCGCGCTTGCCCTCCAGACAACCCATGGGCGCCGATCGACCCCCAGCCAGCCCCGAGTTGAGTCTTCCACTCTTTTGCCCGAGCGCATTGTTGAGGCCTTGCTTGCCCTGGGAGTGCTCTCCGAGGTGGAGGACAAGCTCATTCGCCTCAATGGGCGCTTTGTTCGGCTTGCCGAGGAAGGGCAACTCCTGAGTGACCGGCCAGCACTTACATTGCAGTCAACCTTTGAACTCAGAGTTACTCCCCTGGCCCCCTACAAGGCTGCGCTTACCATTACGGCCGCCTCTGAGTTGGTCAGTGTCGACAGTACCCTTGGCCTGGAGCTAACACGCTACGGTCTTGGGAATGCCTTGGCCGACGGTATAACACCTGAACACCTCATTGAGACACTTGAGACGCTTGGCAAGGCTGTGGTGCCGCAGAATGTCGGGTTTTCCCTACGAAACTGGGCCGATGAGTTTCGCGGTGCCCAGATCAACGAAGGTGTTGTGTTAACCGCCGACGAGTCCCGCCGCCATCTTATAGAACATGATCCGCGCGTTGCCGCCTTCATTCGCAAGAAGCTGGCTCCAGGTGTGTACCTGCTCCAGAAGAGCGAGGAGCGCGAATGGCGGCAGGCGCTGTCGGCATGTGGGGTGTTCCTTCTCCCTACAGCTGCAGACAAGGGGAACATGCATCCGGAGCACGAGCTGGATCTATTCTCGGCAATAGAGGAGATTGCAGAAAACGAGCTCTCTGGCGGTGGCATTCCGGCCCAATCTCTGCAGTCAGAACCGGACCAGTCTCACCAGGGATCCGTACAAGTAGGTGAGCTTGGAGCGGGAGAACACTCCACACGTGAAACATCTGAAAAGGCATACGGCGAGCTGAAAGAAAGGCTCCTAACACACCTTGAAGAACAAGGCTTTCCGTCTGACATTGAGGCTGAACTCCGGGATCGCATTGAGAATCGTGTGATTCTTGAACCAGATCAGTTACGGGCAGACACCTTGCGCAAAGACCAGACCGAGGCGAAAGGTTTGGACTATGCTGGAAAGGTACGAATGGCCGAACAAGCGCTGAGCTCAAAGCGCGAGCTGCTTGAGGTTATTGAGCGCAGCGGCGCCGGTAACCCAACACGCCGCCTGCTAAAACCCACCGCGCTCAAACGGAGCGGAAACCAACTCCATCTTCACGGGGTGCAGCTTCCGAGTGAGCGTGAGGTTCGTATTGATATTGCCAAGATTGGTCTCTTGCGACGGGTTCGTGGCGCTGCAGCTGGTGAGTGACACCGCCCCTGCTTCTGCATACTGACCGCATATGGTCGGTGTCCGTCCGCTATATGTTTGCCGTCTGTGCAAATAGCTGGGCCTGGAGTTTGGCCTGGGTAAGGAACATTTCCTCACCTCCTATGACACTACACCCTGCATCCTCAGCCCGCGACAGGAGCTTGGTTTTTGGCGGTGCATAAATGATCTCATACAGCACCTCGGTACCGGTGAAGTCGTAGAATGAGATTGGGTCGGAGTCGACATCCGGTGCCATGCCAACACTTGTGGTCTGCACAATTATGTCGTTGTGAGTCGCCATAAGCGAAAGCGAGTCAGGACTCAGCGCTCCCGAGCTTATTTGGCCAAGGTGGGCGTACTCATCTGCAAGCAACGCAGCGCGATCTTGGTTGCGGTTCAGCACCAAAACACGAGCACCCGCACTGAGCAAGCCGTACACCACCGCGCGCGCGGCCCCACCAGCCCCAAGTACCGTAACGCCACGACTATGTAGATCAGGCACTCGACGAAGCAGCGGCTCCAGGAAGCCCGCTACATCCGTGTTTGCCCCGACAAGGTTTCCGCCGGAGTCACGGGTCACGGTGTTACATGCCCCCACCGCTGATACCTCCGGAGAACAGGAAGATCCCTTGTCCGCATTACTCGTAAACCAGCCAGCAACCATCTCCTTGTGTGGAATAGTCACCGACAAGCCCCTAATATCAAGTAGCGTCATGAGCTCGCGAAAGGCCTCTATATCGTCGGTAGGAAAAGGGACGTACACCGCATCTCGTCCTTGGCGGTCAAACTCGGCGTTGTGAAAGGCCGGCGAGCGGGAGTGAAGCACCGGGTTTCCAATAATGCCGAACACCTCTGTGTGCGGCCCCTGTGTCCGGCAGCGGTACACCTCGGCCATACTTCGCGGGTCAATCTGCCCCGGCGCGACATGGCCGCGCCCTTCCCCCGGGTCCGAACCGTAACTCAAGAAGGAACCAATCCGCGGTGATAGCACACGCGAGGGAAAGCCGTAGGGCCCCATACCCACAAGAATGACCCGCCCTGCGCTCCTTTCCGCGCCAGCGCCACTTCCCGTGCCACTTCCCGTACCACAGTCAGCCCCACCGCGCACGGCATCTGCCGCCTTGATCAGCCGTACCAGATCACGGCTCCCGCGCACCTGCACCGCCAGCTTTGGTATTTCCCCCGGCCCGCCACAGGAAGCCAGCTCACCTATCACCGCGGCCGGATCATCCGGGGTACCCTCAAAGTCATGTCGTGAGCGAATAATCTGCACTCCATGACGAGCGGCAGCGGCGGCCACCTCTCGTCCAGCGGCAATTGCGACAACATCGTCCTCAAGATCAATGAAAACAGAGCTTCCTTCACGAACCAAGCTCGCAGCGTGACTCTCAACTAAAGACAACACATACTTCAGCCGTGGGGCATCTTCACCGTTCCAGGCGCCGCCGTCAGACTGCCTGCGAAAGGTCAAAATAAGTGGAGCCTCGCCAAGCCAGGCTGGCGCCCCTGCAGACTGTAAGAGCTTGTCACGCTCCTCCTGCGAAAGTAGATCGAGCCGCAGTTCGAGCATGTCAAAACACCCATGGTACCGGTCGACCTGGGCGGACATTCCATCAAGTGTATTGGCACTGAGGGTGAAGCAGATCACAAAACAGGCCCCGCCAGCATTGGCGAGTCGCCAGGGGTGTTGGGTTGCGGAAGCACTGACCCGGATCGGAGATAGTTGGTAAAGGTGTGCTCACTCACCGGCTTAGAAAAATAGAAGCCTTGAATGAACTCACAGCCCTCGTTCCAAAGAAACTGCAGCTGCCCTTCTCGTTCAACCCCTTCGGCCAGCGTCTCCAGATGCAGGTTGTGCGCCATGGAGATGATTGCCCGAACTATCTCCTGATTCTCGGGGTTCGTGTCAACATCGTCAATGAATGAACGGTCAATCTTAAGGGTGTCTATGGGGAGTCGTTGCAGATAACTCAAAGAGGAATAGCCGGTGCCGAAATCGTCAACCGAAATCCGAATACCCCGTTCCCTCAAGGCATGCATTTTGGTAACTGCCTCCTCAGGCTTAACCATGATGGCGCCCTCGGTAAGCTCCAACTTAAGACATGAACCCGGAAGCTTAAGCGAGTCTAGAATTCCAACAACGCGCTCAACCAGGTCATCCTGCGCAAACTGGGTGGGCGCAACGTTCACGGAGACGTAAAGATTCGTATATCCTTGAGCGTGCCACTGAGCCAGACGTCGACAGCTGTTGTACAGAATCCACTGTCCAATGAAGCGAATGTCGCCGGTTTCCTCGGCGATAGGAATAAAAGCTCCTGGCCCAATTGAACCAAGGTCCGGTGGGTTCCAACGAATAAGCGCCTCGGAACCACAGATACGCCCATCACGGTCAACAAAGGGTTGATACAGTATGCGAAACTGCTCAAAACCAGAACGCACAGCCCCGGTGAGCATTTTTTCAATCAGCATCTTACGCCGGTAACCCGCGCCTAGCTCCGGGGTGTAGATGTGCCAGGAAGAACGGGTACGCACGGCCTCTTCAAGCGCAATATCAGCATTACCAATGACCTCGGCACGGTCGGTAGACCCGTTCTCGTACAAAGCAATGCCTATGTGGCAGCCAAAAGAGATATCGTTGGCCGGACCTTCGTGTCGCTCAGCTACTACCTCGGTAATCTCGGCTGCTATCTGGTGAGCAACATCGCCGTTTGAGCTTGCGTGCAGCAACAGAATGAACTCATCAACACGATCGGACTGATACACGTTGTTTCCGGCAACACTGAGCAATCGCCTGGTGGTTTGGAAAAGGAGAATCTTGTTGCGGTCACGCGTATTCTTGATCCGTTCGTAGGCTGCATCAAGCCTCAGAATTGCAACTCCAAAGGTTGCATCACTGCGCTGTATGAGACGCTCATATTCGCGGTCGAAAACCCGTCGTATGGGGAGGCCGGTATAGGGGTTCTGGTTCAGAAGATTCTCGAGTTCTTTATTTTTCTCCTCAAGTGCCGCTAGTTGTTTACGTAGCGCGTCTACTTCAGTTTCTTCCGCTGTATCCAGTAGAACAGACGGATCTTGTTCCTGGTGTGTAACATCGTTGTAGTTCACCGCAACTCCACAAATCGACCCAAATCTTAACTAAAAAATATAGCAATTCACTCGAGCCACGATTAAGATACCGAATTCTCGCGCTAAAAACTGCTTCCTTCCACAAAAAATGGAACCTCCATGTACTGAGAAACCAGCCTTCCCACTTCCTCTAGTTCCTCACGTACCGCACTCTCTTCCAGTCGATATCGTCGCTGTTCGGTACCGACCGTAAGACGGTACAGTTCTATATCCCGTTTGAGCATTTGCGCAGAAACCGCGCCACTATGCCGCTCAGATCGTGTCGGTTGGCCCTCAACCTTGGAAAGCTCCACCCGCGAAAGAACGACTTCCTGTATCTCGTCAAAAGGGACAAACTCACGCGAGATCATCAGAAAGAAGACGCGCCGCTCAAACACCAAACCAGCATCGTGCTGCTCAAATACCTTGCGGTTCTCCCATCCAGCTAGAATAATGCAGCCACTAACCAACGTAAAATACACCAATGTGCTAAAGAAGTGTTCGGCAGAAAAATCGCGTTCATAGTCAACAGCAGCAAAAAAGGCCAGTAGCAGCACCACCGCAACAACACCAAAGACCAGCCTGCGAGTAGGATTGGGGGACAGCACCAGTGAGTTGTCTTCACGATGCCGCAAAACAAGACGGGTATTCAGGGACTGCATACGCCTCCTCCAACTCAGGCAAATCATAACCTGTGGGGCTTACCAATGAGAAGTATAGAAAAAAAGAACAGCATTAATCGATACCTTAGTCGCGTCTTTTTGAAAAAGACGAATACCATCACGAATTGAGCAGAAACGGAGCGGAAAAGGCATCTAATGCCAGTTTTTGTTGCATGACAATACATTATAGGCTAAAATACCAACAATATTGTGATAATAGGAACATTAAATGAACGGTAGCATTAATCGCAGCACCATATTGCGCCTTTCGCGCTATCTGAGGGTGCTTCAAAAATTGAAATCCCTCGGGTTCATTAAGGTTTTTTCCAACAATTTGGGTGACGCTATAGGTGTTACTCCAGCGGTTGTGCGGAAAGACTTCTCCCTCATCAACATACCTGGGAACAAGCGCGGCGGATACAATATTGACGTGTTGCTCTCAGAGATGACAAAGGTTCTTGGCAAGAATGAGATTGAGCGAGTTGTCGTTGTGGGTTGTGGGAACATCGGCAGCGCCCTCATGGAATACCGAGGCTTTGCACGTGACGGCATAGAGATTGTCGCTGGCTTCGATATTGACCCATCCAGCATTCACTACTCCGGGAAGATTCCGGTGCTCCCTATGGACCGCCTGGAAGACTTCATTCAGGAACAACGAATTCAGGTAGCAGTAATAGCGGTAACGGAGTCGGCAGCAGCAGAGGTTTTTGATCGCCTCATGGCGGCCGGAATTCGGGGGTTTCTTAACTTTACATCGGTAGAACTCAAATGCGTAGACAAGTGTGATATTAATGACTGCGCAATTCGGTGCACGGTGCATAACATTAACATTAGTGTCGAGCTTGAGAACCTCTTCTACATGGTGAATATGAATACAGCCGAGTCGAGGTACCCCGAACCAAAAAACCGAATTGTGCCGATATCGGACACGCGGTACGGAACATAGTAAGCACGGCGCCTATGCCGTGCCTGTCACCACGCGGATGATTTCTACCGCCTGGGTGGCTTGTCACCACGCGGATGCTTGCCGGACTTCACTACCCAACCTGCTCCGGCACATGCAGAATATCTCGTGCTTTGCTTCCATTCTGGGGCCCCACAATTCCTAGACGCTCCATCTCCTCAACCAAACGAGCGGCTCGGTTGTACCCAATCTTCAGTCTTCGCTGAAGGTACGATGCAGATGCCTTGTTGGCCCCCACAACAATGTTAATGGCCTTCTCAAGCAGCGGGTCCTCCAGCTCATCATGATAGACATCATCCTCATCTTCCTCTATGAAGATCTCATCGTCAATGTACTCTGGTTCACCCAGGGTCTTCACGTGCTCAACTACCCGCTCAACCTCATCTTCCGACAGAAAAGCACCTTGTATGCGGAAAGGAAAGGGATCCCAGGCCGAGGTAAACAGCATGTCACCCTTACCAAGCAGCTTCTCCGCACCCACACTGTCTATAATGATCCGGGAGTCGATCTTACTTGCCACCATGAACGCAATGCGAGATGGAATATTGGCTTTAATGAGGCCGGTGATAACGTCGGTAGATGGCCGCTGTGTGGCCAAAACGAGGTGTATACCAACTGCCCGCGACATCGCCGCCAGCCGTGCGAGTGTCGACTCAAGTTCCTTACCGGAGGTCGCCATAAGGTCGGCAAACTCATCTACCACCACCACTATGTAGGGCAGCTTCTCGGTCGCAATTTCGCGCTTCTTGACCTTTGCGTTAAAGCTCCGAATGTCACGCACCCCCAATGAGTCAAGCAGCGAGTAGCGGCGCTCCATTTCGTAGATGCACCACTGCAGTGCCTGAAAAGCCCGCTTGGGATCGGTAATCACCGGTGTCAGCAGATGGGGTATATCGTTATAGAACTTGAGTTCCACAATTTTGGGATCAATGAGTATCAGTTTTACCTCATGTGGAGCACGGCGGTACAAGACCGAGCAAATAATCGAGTTCACGCATACCGACTTACCGCTTCCAGTTGCACCCGCAATGAGGAGATGTGGTGTGCGCGCAAGATCAATGATCTGGGCGTCACCGGGAATATCTTTTCCAATGGCAAGTGGTATAGCCATGTCCGACTCGGTGAAGTTCTCTTCACGCAGCAGCTCGCCAAAAGAGACAATATTACGTCTCTTGTTTGGAATCTCAATTCCAACCGCATGTTTCCCGGGAATAGGAGCAACAATACGAACACTCGAGGCCGCAAGGCGCAGGGCAATGTTGTCCGCTAGATTGGTGATCTTGGCAAGCTTAACACCCGGAGCAGGCAGCAACTCGAACATGGTTATGACCGGTCCCTTTCTGATTCCAGTAACCTCGGCCTGTATCTGAAACTCCTCAAGTGTCACGCGCAGCAACTCACCTGCCTTGCGGGTTTCGTCGTCAATTTCCCAGTATCCATCGTCAGAGTAGTGATCCAAGAGTCCGTCCACTGGTACATTGTAGGGAAGACGCTTTGCACGGGCCGCAGCGCGGCCAGCCCGAGGGCCCGACTTCTTCTCCTTCCGCAGCTTAGTCGTACTCAAAGCTGTCTCGGTCATTTCCGGCTCAGCGAACTCCGAAAGCTCGTCTATCCCCGGCTCCGGCCCCGCCTCGGCTAGCCCGGCCTCCGCAATAGAATCAGCGACAGCGTCTGACTCCAGGGTCCGGTCAAGAATGGGCTCCTCGTCCATTGCATCTTGGACTATGGAAAAACTGCGTCCCACTTCAGACTCACGGCGACGAAATACAAATACTGCTGATTCATTGACTTCTTGGGAGAGTTCATCTTCTATTTCATCTTCTATTTCATCTTCATCTTCTATTTCATTATCTTCTTCATCATAGATCTCGTCCTCAAGTTCTCTGTCGATATCGTCGAAGGTGTCGTCTTCAAGTTCGTCCTCGAGCTCAATGTCATCCTCAAGTTCGTCCTCGAGCTCACCCTCACTGTCATCCTCAATGAAATCCTCAAGTTCGTCCTCAAGCTCAATGTCATCCTCAACATCAGTCATGTTCAGGTCCAGAGCTTCATCCGCACTTGAGGTTGAGGTCAAAGGCGTAACCTGATTACGCAGCAACTCCGCAATGCGCGGCCCCAAGAGAGTACCACTTACCTGCAAAGGTTGATGCCCATCGTCAACATCGAGGGCGGCATTCCAAACGTCCTCCGGAACAAAATCGTCCAAGTTGTTCGGTTCCTCGGCCAGATCTTCCGTTGAGACTTCCGTTGAGACTTCCGTTGAGAATTCCGTTGAGAATTCGGCCAAGTCGTCGGTCAGCTCATCTGTCGAGGGGGGCGTAGCCGCCTTAAGCCCTCTATTCTCCAGGAGTGGCGCTCGCATGAAACGCACAAGCACTACCAAGAGAACAACGGTAGCCAGGAGCGACGTAATGGCTCCACCAAGAGGAGTAAGCGCCTCAGCTACCATGCGGGGCGCAGCAGATGCGTGAGCGTTCGAGTCCAAAAGCAACCGTAGGCCAAGGGCAGAGCTGAAAAACGGCAGCAAGGCCAAGTGTAAGCTAAGGACGGTCTTCATTCGTAACCGATTGAGAAGCAACAGACCGCCCGCGGTTGACAGATACAGTGGGACAAAGAGTCCCGCGTAGTGAAAACTGAGGAATAGGAATCGCCCGGGTAGTGTTACCAGGTAGGAAAGAAACCCAGCATCTGAACCCATTCCAAGATGAAGGACAAACGAGAAAAGCAGTACGGCTCCCACTGAAAGGACAAGAGAACCAAGTACAAGATTGATGGATTGCTCTGTAGGCTTAGGCTTACTCATGTACTGAGTATCGGAGAGTTTCCTCGCGCGTGTTAGCGTGTCTGCAGGAGTTCCGCAAGCTCCTTGATCTCAGGGAAAATCACCTGAATCGTCTCGGAGGCCGGTCGAGCATGATACAACTCCCCATAATGCACCGCAGATACGAGTATCTTGCGAATGTAGTCGCGGGTTTCAAGAAACGGAACTGCTTCATGGAAGTAAAAATCCGAGGTAAAGGATCGGGTGTTCATCCAGGAGCGAACTCGACCCTGCCCCGCATTGTACGCAAGCAATGCGTGCATGATGGTTGGGAATCGGTCTATCAAGCCGCTGAGATAGTAAGCACCAATAGTTAGGTTCGTAGATGGATCGTTAAGGTCCGGGTTCTGAAGCCGCAGCCTCGCGGCAACATCGGCAGCGGTAGCTGGCATCAACTGACTCAAGCCTACCGCACCCGCATGACTCACAATAGCAGGGGCGAAATGGCTTTCCTCGCGTAGGAGCGCATAGAATACATCGATATCAAGCTCATAGAGCTCGACAACCTCGTTGACCTCATCCCGGAAAAGGTGTGGAAAGGCTCGCTGCTCTCCCCTCACATGTGGTGTATAGTTGGGCTGAAAGCGTAGACGAGTGGCGGCACGAATACTCTCAAGATAGAGTCCTTGTTCTTTCAGGGCCTCTGAAACCTGTACCGAGGTCTCGTGCCGGATGCCTGCCGGATCCTGTAACAGTGCGTGGTAAGCCTCTTCAACCAGGCCAAAACGAAGGAAGCCGTGTGTGTAGTCGTCCCAGGCGCCTGCCGCCCCGCCACTGAGCACACTGCCTCCATTCTCGGACAGACGGGCCGCAGAACTCAAAAACTGGCCGGGGTGGAGAATTGCACCGGACAGAAGTCCGTAATACCCACGACTGAGAGAATGGGCCCGCTCTAGCAGCTCACGGGCCAATACAGTCCGGTCTCCGGTAGGTTGACCTACCGGTCGGAAGTTCTCGCGCAAGGACGCGACAGCTATCACAAAGGCGTACTGTGCCCGGACGCTCTCAGCGCCGACCCCATGCACGACCCCGTTTTCGAGGGTCATATAGATATTCCACACAGTGTCCCAGTCTGAATTGGCGACAAAACGAACAAGTGCACCCGAAAGAAGCTGTGAAAGGCGCTCCATGTTTCTCACTTCTGGGGCTTGTTCCTGTACCACACGAAGAGCCCGGCGGGGCGGGCCTTGTAAGGCAGTTGAAAGCAGCAGAAGCCGTAACGCCTCATCATCCGGTTCCAGAGCAAGAGCCTGGGCAAGACTATCAAGTGCAGCAGGAATGTTGCCGGAAGCGCGGAGCAGTCGCCCTCGCCAGGCGTACGCCACCGAGCGCTCTATACCCTCCAGTTCTTGTGCCAACTCGGCAAGATATGAAGCCCCGTTCGTAAGCCGCCCTGCCGCGGCGAGGGTTGCCCCTATATCGGAGACCGTTGCTGGTGTAAAGAACAGTGTATTCGCAGAGCCCGCGCCTCGGCCGCCCGTAACCAGTTGGTTCCGCATAGCCCCCAACGCTTGAGTATATGATTGCCAGGCTTGCTCAGGCCGGCGTTCTGCCTGGTGAAACTTAGCAGCAAAGAACGAAAACTCCTCGGAACTAAAAGCCGCCAGCAGTTGAGGCCGGGCGACCAGATATAAGTAGACCCTACTATGAACCGGACCTGCTGGAAAATATAGGAAAAGACGCCGCACAAGCTCGGGCGCACGAGGGTTTTCGGCCCGGAGTGCGATAACGGCCTCCCACAGAGCGGTCTCGGAACTTACCCTGGAGTCGAGATCTTCAAGAAAGCCCGGAGTTCTATTCTTGACAGTGTCGATGTAGTCACGAAGCTCACGATCACGCTCCAGGCGGTACAAGGCTTCACCGTAGGCTATATAAAGATCCTGATCACGGGGATATGCGCCCTGAAACTCCTTGAGCAGTTCCCGAAGAGAGCTCCAGTCAGATTCCTGCCTGAGTAATCCGCTGAGTCTCCGAAGAGCCTGCAAGCGATACGGTTCATCTCCATGATTGGCCTCATGCCGGAGCGCTACCCGAGCGGCATTGTCAAGACCTTCACGAGCCAGCAAATAAGACAGGTAGTAGGCATCACCACTTGCTAAGGAAGCAAGAGCCGAGTGAAGGCTTTCGTCATCCAGCTCCAAATCACGAAGCTGCACCTCACCTTCCACAATCAGTTGAAGAAACTCCTCGCGACTATGGCCAAATACGTCTCCAGAGCTATTACACCCAAGAAAGGTAACAAAGCTGAGAAGTACCATGACGAAACGAAGAGAACTCAAAACGTGCGGCCCATCCTGCGTACGAAAAGAAGAGGTAGGATCGCCTCCACCTCAAGAGGGGGAATAGCGGGCGCTTCAAGGGCGCGGAACACAAAATAGCTGAGAATTCCGAGCATAGCAAGTGCAAGAATCACAAAGCCCACGAGCAGAGCAGGGCTAGGAACAGCCTCGGTCTGATCGTAACTCGAATCAAGGCCACCGAGCTCGGTATCTTCGTCTTCATAGGAGTTTCCGGAGACGGCATAGGCCGGTACACCCGGCGTTGAAAAGCCACGCTCGCTATCGTCGTCCTCGGAACTTAGATCCTCGTCAATGCCAATATCTATATCAAGATCTTCAAACTCGCCCAACTCAGTGTCTGGCACTCTGAAGTCGTCTTCGCCCGGAACTCCATTGGACTGCGCAAGATCAAGGTCGCCTAGATCATCGCCAAGTGTTTCATCAAACTGATCACCGAGTTCATCATCAAGCTCACCAATCTCAAAGTCGGGGATATCATAGACCTCGTTGTTCATCAAACTCTCAAGTCGTAGACTCAAGCTCTGATATGATCCGGACCGCAGCTCACGAGCAGATGCCGAAAGGTTCCCATCCTCATCCAGCTCAAGCTGCAGCTGAATGTCAGGCTCACCCTTCATCTGAGGTTCTATATCCTCAAGCAGCAAGCTTCCAACGTATTCAGGATTCTCAAAGGAGTCTCCCTGGCCACGATACAAGTCAATCTGAGCACTTGTCTGACTCTCATGTACGGTGGTAAGCACCACACGCCTTTTCAGGCTCCCCTGTCCGCGAAGAACCGGGAAAAACTTACGGTCTGCCGTCTTGATTCCAATTGTCGCGGTGTCCACTGCGCCTCCTGCACCCTTAAAAAGCCTATGTCTTAACTGTGGCTTTGTCAATCAAATCAAACACCATAGGGAAAGCCGGACTGAATCAGTTGACAGGCTCCCTACCGGCACTAATAATGACGGTCATGGGTCTTGACTTCCTCTCTATAGCCGTTTTGCTTATTATCGGCATTATTATTCTCGTTGCTGTAACACTCATGGTCTACGGGGTTCGCAAACGAGCCTCACGCAAAGACCGAAACGCCCGGAAGGATCGTGACACACGCCTCCGTGAGGCTAACAAGACCCTATCACAAGATCCCCGCAATGCCGAGGCACTTCAAACTCTCGCCGAGGTCTACTTTGAGGATGGCGCTTGGGAAAAGGCACTGAAGACCTACGGAGCCCTCATCAGTCTTTGTGCTACTAACCCAGATATCTCGGAGTTTGAGGTTAGCCTTCGTTACGGGCTGGCGGCGGTTCAACTCAAGCAATATGAAGAAGCCTATAAGTCACTGGTGGTCGCCAACAGTCTCAAGCCGGACGTCTTCGAGGTTATCTCCAATCTTGGTCTGCTTGAATACCGACGCAAGAACTATGAGAAGGCGTCGGCAGTTCTCAGAAAGGCTTTGGACCAACGCCCCGAACATACGCAGACCATGCGAACACTCGGGCTTACTCTAACCAAAATTCACAAACCAAAAGACGCAGTCGCTTTACTCCGCAAGGTACTTGATCTGGAACCTGACGACAAGGAAGCTCTGTTCGCATTAGCCGGTGCCTATTATGAACTTAATGCTGGCGACCAAGCTGTGCGGATCTACACCCATCTTCGTCCAGATCCCGTTTTTGGCCCCCACTCTGCACTCATTGCAGGCACTATTCATCTTAAATCCAACCAGTTTGAGAAGGCGGAGATGGACTTTGAGCTTGGCCTGCGGCACGAGAAAATTCGGCCGGATGTACTCATTGAGCTGCGATATCGCCTCGCTTCCTCCTACGTCAAACAACAGAAGGTCCAACAAGCACTGCCTATTTTGCAGCAGGTCTATGAAATGAATCCTGAGTATAAAGACGTGCGTACCCAAATGAGCCGATACCAAGCGTTGTCTCGTGACCGGAATCTTCAGATCTTCCTTATGGCGCCTTCCTCGGAGTTCGTAGGCCTGTGTCGGAAGATCGTTCTCAATTTTTTCCCACAAAGCAAAGTAAAAATAACGGATATTTCGGTCCAACAGAATGAGTACGCAGATGTGCTAGCAGAAATTGAGACAGCGAAGTGGGAGGATCTTATACTATTCCGCTTCATAAGAACGAGCGGTCAGGTAGGCGAGCTCATGCTACGGGATCTACACTCACGCATCAAGGATCTCAAAGCGGGGCGTGGTTTCTGCTTGGCTGCTGGCGAGTACTCCCCAGGTGCAAAGCAGTTCGTCGAGGCACGACTCATAGACCTTATTGACAAGGAAGAGCTTCCCAAGGCACTAAAAAAGGCCGACAGTTAAGACCGGCATCAACGCGGGCATTCATGCATGCCCCGAACCTCATGACTCGGACGGGAACCGGGCCAGCAGAAGGTTGCGTTCATGCTTGAGAAAGGGCACCTCAAGCGGAATGGTTTCGGTAACTGCACCTGCAGCTTGTAGTAGCCGGGCGTCCTCGGCTACGTTCTCATCCCGTCCCTTGTAAGCTGCCACTACACCACCCGGTGACAAAATGCGGCGGATACCCACAATCAAGTCCTCGCTGAAGGGTCGGAAGGCCCGAAAGCTTATGAGGTCGTATCCTGCCTGTGCGGCCTGTGTTGGAGTGTGACGAGTGAAGTCGCTTTCATAAATGCTCACGTTCTTGAGCCGCAGCAGGGCAACCACGTTCTTCAGAAAGCCTACCCGGCGGCCTGAGCGCTCTACCAGCGCAAACTCACTGCTATCCATATATATGGCCAATGGAATTCCAGGGAGACCGGCTCCACTCCCAAGATCCGCCACAGTCCCAGGTGAATTACTCTTTATAATGCTCAGTGGAGTAAGGCAGTCAAGCACATGGCGGACTACAAGCTCATCGCCCTCCGCCTCTACAAGCCCAAGCTTCCGGTTCCATAGTCGCAACTCGGATAGATACCGCAGTAGAGAGGTACGCCGATCTGGAGACTCCTGCGACATTCCCAACATTTCAAGTCCAGTATCAAGAACTTCTATCATTCCAGGGGTGACATGCTGACGCGATGCAGGAGCCAATTAAGCCCCCTTGCGCTCGCTGCGGCCAAGCAGCATCATGAGAATAGATAGGTCGGTAGCACGGATGCCAGATATACGAGACGCCTGCCCAATTGAGAGAGGCCGAATATGCCTGAACTTCTCTCGAGACTCGTTGGAAATGCCTGGGGCCGTGGCCCAATCAAAGTCCGGAGGGATTTTGACCGACTCCATTTTTGCCAAACGTAGGATCTGTTGTTCTTCACGAGCAATGTATCCCTCGTATTTGACATCAAGTTCAAGTTGCCGCCGCCACTCACTACCAAGCTCCACAAAGAGCTCCGGCGCATACTCAGCAAGTCTCGCAACGTCAATCTCGGGTTTCTTCAGTAAATGGTAGAAACTACGCCCTACCGCGCCGGGTACCAGAGCTGCTGGCTCATGCTCCGAAACGAATCGTTTTCGCAGCAGTTCCTTGCTCTCCTCTATTCGGCTGCGTTTGGCAAGAAATGCTTGGTGCCGAGCCTCTTCATGTAGCCCCAGTCGGTACCCGTGTTCAAAGAGACGCATATCGCTTGAGTCGTGCCGCAATCGTAAACGATGCTCAGCACGCGAAGTAAACATCCGATAGGGCTCCTCGGTACCCAAAGTCACTAAATCATCAATCAGAACACCAATATAAGCTTCCGCGCGTGTCAGAATGAGTGGTGGCTCGTTATCCAGGCGCCGTGAGGCATTGATGCCAGCCAGAAGCCCCTGCCCGGCGGCCTCCTCATAGCCTGATGTGCCGTTTGTCTGTCCGGCAATGAAAAGCCCTTCAACCTGTTTGGTCTCAAGGCTAGGGAAGAGCCCGGTCGGGTCGATATAGTCATACTCTACCGCATAGCCCGGTCTCACAATCTGCACCTTCTCCAAGCCCGGTATGGTTCTTAGAAAAGCCAGCTGCACATCCTCGGGCAGCGAGGAGGATAGTCCGTTCAGGTACATTTCCTCGGTCTCAAGGCTCTCTGGCTCAACAAACACCTGGTGTCTGTCGCGGTCTGGGAAACGCTGAACTTTGTCCTCAATAGAAGGACAATATCTTGGGCCGCGCCCAACAATTCTTCCAGAAAAGAGGGGCGACCTGTGCATTGCACCACGGATAGCGGTATGGGTGTTGTGGTCGGTATAGGTAACATAACAGGGAACTGAAGGTCGGTCGATATGATCGTAGAAGAATGAGAAAGGCAGCATCTCGCTATCGCCGTCTTGTAACTCCATACGTGTTAGATCAAGTGAAGATCGTGCAACCCGGGCAGGAGTACCTGTCTTCATGCGTCCAATGCGCAGCCCTGCCTGGCTCAGACTCTTCTCTATTCCGCGTGCTGGTGGCTCACCCAATCTACCCCCAGCTCCATGGTAGTCACCAACAAAAATGGTACCGTTAAGAAATGTTCCAGTTGTAAGTACAACCACACTACAGCCAATATCCCGCCCGCGCTCGGTTCGGACTCCGCGAATAGCTGTTCCAGCCGAGTTGAACAGTAACTCGGATACTGTATCTTGGTAGAGTTCCAGGCCGGAGCAGCTTTCAAGTGTCTGTTTTGCAACCCTTTGATAAAGATGTTTGTCGGCTTGAGCACGCGGGGCCTGAACAGCCGGGCCTCGGCTCCTATTCAGTATTCGGTACTGTATCATTGAGGCATCAATAAGGCGTGCCATTTCCCCACCTAGGGCATCGATCTCCCGGACAATATTTCCTTTTGCCAGACCGCCCACCGCAGGGTTGCATGACAGCTTACCGACAGTGTCGAGATTTTGAGTAATGAGAAGGGTAGAACGCCCAAGGCGACTCAAAGCCAAGGCCGCCTCTATACCGGCATGACCGGCGCCAATAACAACTGCATCGTAGTCCACGGTGAAAGTGTAGCATAATGCTTAACCTACCCACAATCCGGCCAGGATTATGTTCGGCAAAAATGCCAGGCTGTTGTTCGAGTATATTGTGAATGCATTCACAACAGAAACTAAAACAGCGTCTCTTTATTTGACAGCAATCACTAATGATGTCCCACTTAACACATTAACGCTTGCAAAATCCGAGAACCGGGTCTATAGTTACAGCTATTAACAAACCAACTTCTTCGTTCTTCATCCCGCACGCTGCGAACCAAGGATCGAAGATGGAATCCACACCATTTTTATAGGAGAAACGACCGTTATGGCTAAGAGGAATATGGTCATGATTGACGGCAACGCTGCGGCGGCGCACGTTGCTCACGCAACAAATGAGGTAATCGCAATTTACCCGATTACCCCGTCTTCACCGATGGGCGAATTATCGGATCAGTTTTCGGCAGAAGGTCGAACGAATATTTGGGGCGCAATTCCTGATGTCGTAGAGCTTCAATCGGAAGCTGGAGCGGCCGGTGCTGTGCACGGCGCGCTTACAACCGGAGCACTCACCTGTACCTTCACCGCCAGCCAGGGCTTGCTGCTGAAGATACCGAACATGTACAAAATTGCTGGTGAGCTCACCGCGACGGTGTTCCATGTATCGGCCCGCGCTGTTAGTGGCCAGGCCTTGAACATCTTTGGTGATCACTCCGACGTTATGGCGGCCCGCGCAACCGGTTTTGCCATGCTCGCTTCTAACTCCGTTCAGGAAGTTATGGACCTCGCGCTGATTGCGCACTCCGCAACTCTCAAAAGCCGTGTTCCTTTTCTTCACTTCTTTGACGGTTTCCGCACCTCGCACGAAGTGCAGAAGGTAGAGGAGCTGAGCTACGACGACATGCGCCAAATGATTGACAATGACGCAGTTCGTGCTCATCGTGGCCGTGCTCTTGACCCTGAGCATCCAACAATTCGTGGTACGAGCCAGAATCCTGACGTATTCTTCGCCGCCCGCGAAACTCCAAACAAGTTCTATGATGCAACTCCAGGGATCGTTCAGAAAGAAATGGACAAGTTTGCCAAGCTTACTGGCCGGCAATATCGTCTCTTTGACTACTCAGGAGCTCCAGACGCCGACCGCATAGCAATTCTCATGTGCTCGGGCGCCGAGGCAATGGACGAAGCAGTTGCTGCTCTTAACAGTAGCAAAAATGAAAAAGTTGGTGTTCTTAAGGTGCGCCTTTTCCGCCCATGGAGTACCAAGGACTTTATTGAAGCCATTCCTGCAAGCGTCAAATCTATTGCTGTTCTTGATCGAACCAAAGAGCCTGGCTCACTTGGCGAACCGCTTTACGAAGACGTGTGCACCGCATTTTCCGAAGCCATGGCAGAGGGTACCTCCAAGTTCAGCAAGATCCCGACTATTGTCGGCGGTCGCTATGGACTCGGTTCAAACGAGTTCACTCCTGCAATGTGTAAGGCAGTCTTTGACAACCTCAAACAAGCTAAACCCAAGAATCACTTCACCATTGGTATTAATGACGACGTAACCAAAAGCAGTCTGCCATGGGACGATAGCTTTTCTACGGAAGGCGAGAAAGTCCACCGCGCACTGTTCTACGGCCTTGGATCGGACGGTACCGTTGGTGCGAACAAGAACTCAATCAAGATCATTGGTGGAGCCACCGACAACCTTGTGCAAGCTTACTTCGTGTACGACTCAAAGAAGGCCGGTACGACTACCGTATCCCATCTCCGATTCGGGCCAGAACCAATTAAGAGCACCTACCTCATCACCAAAGCAAACTTCCTTGCATGTCATAAGTTTTCCTTCATGGAAAAACTGCAAATGCTAGACAAACTTGAACCCGGTGGTACATTTCTCCTTGCATCTGCCTACCCGGCAAACGAAGTGTGGAACTACCTCCCTGTTGAAGTACAAAAAGAGATCATCGCTAAGAAGGTCAAGTTCTACGTGATTGACGCCGTGCGCATTGCCGAGGATCTCGGTATGGGCAGCCGCATCAACGTCATTATGCAGACCGCCTTCTTCAAGATTTCCGGTATTCTACCTGAAGCTGAGGCCGTGGATCTGATCCGAACCGCCATTAAGAAGACCTACGCGAACAAGGGTCAAGACGTGGTCGACAAGAACCTCAGCACCGTTGACGCTGCGTTGAATGCAATTGAAGTAGTGGATTATCCAAAGGAAACATCAGGCAATCGACATATGCTGCCAGCAGTTCCATCCACCGCTCCAGACTTTGTTAAAACGGTTACCGGTGAGATCATTGCAGGGCGTGGCCATCTGCTTCCTGTTTCCCTGCTTCCCAATGACGGAACCTATCCAACTGGTACCACGAAGTGGGAAAAACGGAATATCGCCGAAGCAATACCTGTATGGGTTCCTGAAGTATGTATACAGTGTGGTGACTGCTCTGCCGTATGTCCGCACGCAACTATCCGAATGAAAGCGTACGACGAGAAGGTGCTCGGAAAAGCACCAAAGACCTTCAAAAGCTGTGATGCCAAGGGTAAAGAGTTCGAGGGCATGAAGTACACCATTCAGATAGCCCCCGAGGACTGCACCGGCTGTTCACTGTGTGTGGAAGCTTGCCCGGCATATGAAAAGGTTAACGGTGAGAAAACCGGTCGTAAGGCCATCAACATGGAACCTCAGGCGCCGCTCCGTGAAAACGAAGCTGAGAACTGGGAGTTCTTCTTGAATGATGTCCCCAATCCAGATCGCAACACCCTGAACCTGAATACAACCAAAGGCACGCAGATGCTTGAGCCACTATTTGAGTTCTCAGGTGCATGCGCGGGTTGTGGTGAAACACCATACGTGAAGCTCATGTCTCAACTCTTTGGTGACCGCGCGGTTATCGCTAATGCCACTGGTTGTTCATCAATCTACGGCGGTAACCTTCCAACCACTCCTTATTCACAGCGTGCAGACGGCCGCGGCCCAGCTTGGTCAAACAGCCTCTTTGAGGATGCCGCCGAGTTTGGATTTGGTATGCGCCTTACAGCTGACCATCAGCACAAGTTTGCACTCCAGTTGGTCGCAGAGCTTAAAGAGCAAGGTGGCGACGGCGCACAGGTCAAGTTGCTGCAGGCTATTCTTGACAACCAGCAGACCAACCAAGACGAAATCGAGGCGCAGCGCAAGAATGTTGCGGAGCTCAAGAAGGCACTTGCCGCAGCAAAGTCGGAAACCGCAAAGAACGTAGTTGCAACTGCCGATCAGCTGATCAAGAAATCGGTCTGGGTGCTCGGTGGTGACGGATGGGCATATGACATTGGGTTTGGTGGTCTTGACCACGTAATTGCATCGGGACGTAACATAAACATTCTTGTTATGGACACCGAGGCCTACTCAAATACCGGTGGGCAAATGTCTAAGGCTACCCCAATCGGGGCCATTGCCAAGTTTGCCTATAGCGGCAAGAATATCAAGAAGAAGGATCTCGGCCTCATGGCAATGAGTTACGGTTACGTATACGTCGCTCGTATCGCCATGGGTTACAACCGAATCCAAACCATCAAAGCTTTCCAGGAAGCTGAAGCTTACGACGGCCCCTCGGTTATCATTGCCTACTCGCACTGTGTTGCACACGGTATTGATATGTCAAAGGGTCTGGATCAGCAGAAGGCAGCCGTTACCTCCGGAATGTGGCCCCTGTACCGCTACAACCCCTTACTCGCAGACGAAGGCAAGAACCCATTGACCCTCGACTACAAGGAGCCAACGACCGACGTTGCGGACTACATCTACAAAGAGACTCGCTACCGTTCACTCAAGGCATCACAACCGGAGTTGGCGCAGAAGTATCTTGAGCAGAGCCGCCAGAACGTTAAGACAACTTGGGCGCAATACAAGCACCTATCGGAGCAACAGTTCTAGAATCTTTCTAACCCGGGAGGAACGCGGCGCGAAAACGGCAGCGTCCCTCCCGAAGTTCAGTCCCAGTAAAAAAAGCCCGGCATTCATGCCGGGCTTTTCTATTTCTCGCAATTATTCAGTTTCAAACACGTATTCCCGCCAAAGGGACGCCGTATAGGAAGGGTCTTATTCGCCGGGAGGTATTTAAAACTCGCCGTCGGGACCGATCATAATCTTCTTGAACTCAGACACAATCAACTCCGCCACCTTAGATGCATCAGCTTTAGGTACCCTCGCATCTTTCCACATAGATTGTTCAAAGAAACTCTTTATTGCGGCCAAGATGTCATCGGTGTTGTACACCACATAACTGAAGTTATGCCCCTCAGACTTCGTAACGGTGAACGAGGTATAGGTGATGACAGGTTCCTTACCAACCATAATGCGGTCTTGCCTCTTTGAGGTGAAGATCTCCACCTCCTTTAGCCGATACGGTATTCGGTGAAGAGCCGAGCGGTAAGCAGGTTCCACATGCTTCTCCGTGTAATTTTGTGGCTCTACAATCGCGAAAATCTTTTTGCCGTCGGCCTGGAAAACGATACCTTCGTCGGTGAGGTAGATGTCTTTGACTGCCGCGTATGAAATAACCTCATACTTTGTATAGGTCGTGTTGAGATCAAAAAATGCGCTGATAATGAAGCCGCCTCCCGTTGGCAGTTCATTCTTGTGGTAGGCTGAAAATAGCTCTTTTACGACGGCCATGTTATCCTCGCTTTTCCTCTAAGTATGTGGCTTCAGTATATTTTGAACTGGGTGCCGTGTCAAACAAAGCTGCTCCAGCCTCGGCGAAAGTTCAGATAGTTGTCCGAGCATAGTCTTCAGGTTATACTTCCCCTGAGGGGAAATGGAACTGCATAGCGCTTTTCACATTCTGGGAGTCAAACCCGACTGCGACTCAGGCGAACTGAGCAAAGCCTTCCGAACCGCGGTGAAGCAATACCATCCTGACTTCAACGCGGAACGGCTGGAATGGTCACATGAGATGATGACTCGCCTGAATTCCGCCTATGCAGTTGCGGTTGAGCACCTGCGTAGGCGCGGGAAGGGAATTCCAACAGACGGGTATTTCCATGACAGCAGTACAAGCTCGGGCCCCAACGGTCACTCTCACTCACGAAATGAGGGTAGCACTCAGGCTGAACAAACGCATGCTGCCTGGTCGGAATCACCCTCTGAACGCAACCCCAAGTTTGACGCACACTTCCCGGGATACTGTGATGAAGTCATTGAAGCGCTCTACCTCTACTATCAGTACGGCTTGGAAAACCTGCATCTACGCAACGAAGGCAACTTACGTTTTCGGTATCGCACTACGCTTAAGAGACTACTCAAGGCAGCGGAAAAACTTAGTCACTTAGAGGTATTAGAGTTGAGTGCGCGTGAGAGACTTGAACTTGAAGGATACCTTCGGTTTTCGCTGGCATTCTTACGCTGCGCCAAAGGCGGCATTGTTTTCATGCCGTCACTCGGAAACTATGAAACAAAGGCGCATCGCCACTACAATCATGCGTCTCGGATTCTGGACAACGCGGTCAAACGTGCATTCTTTGACAACCATTTCCTGACGCCCTCGAACTCCCTGAGTCAAGAAACCTTGTCACTTTGTGAGCAGGAGCTCCTGATTGTACGAGGCGGCTACGCTGAAAGCCGCTATTACGAAGACGCTGGGTTTAAGCTTCGTCTTGTGGAGCGGCTGATCTTCCTACTTAAACTATAGAATCCTCGTATTGCCTCGAGTTTCTATGACTATGAAAAAAGGCGCCTGCAGACTCTTGTCTACCGACGCCCTCGCAGCCAACATATTGTGTGAGCCCCCGCAAATAGGGCTACTCTATTTGGGCTTCTTGGTTGCCTCCGCCTTGCGTGCAAGGTTGAGTTGCGCTATTGCAAGTTTCGCAATAGGAATTCCGTAGGGCGAACAGGATACGTAGTCCATCCCAGTATCCTTAGCAAAAGGGATATTGGCTGGTTCAGCACCATGCTCTCCACAAATACCGAGCTTCATCCCAGGCCGTGTAAGACGACCTCGCTCAGACGCGAGCGCAATAAGCTCCTTGACTTGCTCTCCAAGCACCTTAAAAGGGTTTTCTTCAAGTAAGTCAAACTCGTTGTAGTCGGAGAAGAAGTTGTTGAAGTCATCTCGCGAAAGGCCGTTAGTCGTCTGTGTAAGGTCATTGGTACCAAAGCTAAAGAAGTCTCCGTATCGAGCGATACGATCAGCCTGAAGGGCTGCTGCTGGCAACTCTATCATGGTGCCGACCTGGTACTCTACGGGTTTGAGGCCATACTTCGCACGCACCTCTTCCTCTAGTTCCCGAATCCCGACGATGGATTTTCCTTCAATCTTCTTACCGTTCCGAATCGTTTTCAACTCGGTGGAACTCATGACAAGCGGTACCATTATCTCCGGCTTAGTCTCAACACCTTCCTTCTTGAGCTTGTACGCGGCCTCGAAAATGGCGCTAACCTGCATGTTATAGATCTCAGGGTAGGAAATAGCGATACGGCATCCACGGTGTCCTAGCATGGGGTTAACCTCTGCGAGGATGTCACACCGTGCCCTCACTTCCGCAATACTCGTCTTTGGATTACTCTTTTTCAAGAAGGTAACGAATTCCTTCATGCTTCCTTCTGTGTGAGGCAGAAACTCATGGAGCGGTGCGTCGAGCAACCGAATGGTTACCGGCCTTCCCTGCATGATTTTGAAAAGGTCGTAAAAGTCCTGCACCTGCATTTTTTTGAGGTCATTCAGGATCTTCTGGCGCTCGGCTGTTGAGTCAGCGAGGATCATTGACCGGAACTTGTTAATGCGCTTTTCGTCAAAGAACATGTGTTCAGTACGGCAAAGCCCAATACCGGTTGTCTTGAACTTGAGCGCCAGCTCTGCATCTTTTGGTTGGTCAGCGTTGGCACGGACGTCAAATCCGTCATCAATCTGGTTCTGCACCAGTTCAAGCAACTCAAGGAGGCCACTTCCTTCTGGCGTGGGCTTGGTCAAGTTACCTTTTCCGACATAAAGCTCAGGGGGATCATAGTAGGGAACGTGGAGCGTAATGTACTCACCCTCTTTGATCACCTTTTGTCCAATCTTCATTTGCCCTTTCTGGAAAGAAATACCCGGGTACACCAATGCCACCTTACCAAGGCTTCTCGCCACAACCGGTGCGTGAGATGCATACCCACCTTCTGTCGACAGCACACCCTTTGCGACCTCAATTGCCTTTACATCTTCCGCATAGGTGGAAGACATAGCAAGAATGAAATTTGTGTCCTCGCCCTTTTGAGTAGCGATCCGGTGAGCCTTAATGAGTTCGTCGGTTGTGAAGTACACTTTGCCAATAGCAGCGCCAACAGCGCCCGCTATTCCACCGGATACGTTAAAGAACTTGGACACCGAGGCGGTATCAAGAGCAGGATGGAGAATTTCAGAGAGGCGCCCGGGCTTGACAGCGTTTACTACATAGGCATCATCGACAACGCCGTCTTTCTGAAGGTCAAGCAAGGTTTTAATCTCTGCTTGTGCGGATTTATTCGGCACCGGTTGCTGGTCAATAACCCAGAGCTGGCCGTTTTCTATGGTGAAACGCACCCGCCGAATCTCTTTGAAGTTCTTCTCCAGTTCGTTGCCGATGCGAACAAGGTCATCTCGGTACTTCTTCTGAATCTTGTTAATGTCGGTTCCCGACTTAGCTCGATTATCAAACGCGCCCTCGAAGAACTCGCCTCGAAGTACATTCTCGCCGGTAATAATATCGTGAGTGTAGTAGTCACCGAAAGAACTGTTTTTGCCAAAGTTCCCAAAAACCATGGTCTGTATGAGCAAGGCAGAGTCGGCACTCGTTTGATTTGTCTGGAACAAGGAATGGAATAGGTTAATCACATGCGCAAGCTGCTGATAACTGTCGGTATATACCCCACCAGGAAACAACTCTTTGCTTTCCTCGAGGGCCTTCATCATTCCAGGCTTGCCCCTCGCCTTCTTTAGCTTCTGCTGCATACTGGAAAGCTTTTTCTCGCGTTCCTTACCAGGATTCGTGAGCAGTTCAAGCTCCATGATCTTGAGAACGACGTTTGCATACTCATGATAGGCAAAGTCTTCACCAACATATTTGGCAAAACCCTCAACCGTGTTTTCAGTCAGCCCAATATTATGCAAAGTAGAGAAGGTATTCACCATGTTGAGCATGGGACTTTCTACAACCTTGATAAGCAAGGGGTTAGTCGCGTCATCAAAGCCTTTCCCAAAGACCTTTTCCATCTTTTCTATGGGAGTCCGAAGTAGTTGCTTTGGGTCCAGCTTGCCTTCCGAAAGCTGGATTACAACCTCACTAGGAAGGATAAAGCCGGGGGAGATCGGCGCGCCGAGTGAGGCAAGTTCCATAACTCGCCTGCCGCGACTTCCGACTACCTCCAGCTCGTCGGAGTCCTGGAAGTACTCCGTACTGGTAAATGAATAATACTGCTTCATGCGCTTTTTCTCCGAGTTACTGCTCTCATCACTCTGAACAACGATTCCTTAGAACAAGTCAAGAATACGATCAACTCCACCGCGCAGAAATACCTCAAAGCGTGGACTCGCACCCTCGTACAGATAACGCTGGAGTTTCGAGACGTCTTTAATCTCGTCACCAACGACGCTCACCATAATTGGCATGCCGTGCTTCACCTTACCCCATTTGAACAGGGCATTGATGTCGTTAATGCGTTCGTTCTCGTACCAAATGAGGACATCGAGACCCGGGTACTTTGCTTTATAGCTCTCAACAATTCGCTTCCAAGCCTCAACATTCCCGTTGTGGAAGAGCTCATTGCTTACAATCACCGAGTAACGGGGTGTCATACGGCGGCCTGAACTCTGCGGCCGCGCAGGGGCCCCGCCCTGATCCTGTTTCGCTGGCTCGGCCGTAGACCCGCTTTCTGTTGAGGAGTCGTCGGAGAAGCCACCTGCACCCCGTACACGAGGTTTAACGGCGGCAGCACCGGCCGAGGTAGCGACGTAGTCTTTCTTATCCTTTACCGCTTTCCCGTACAGAAGTTTGAGTACATCCTCGGCTGCAGTCCCCAGCACCTTGGGCGGGATATCTGCGCCAGCACGGGCAGGTCCGACATACACGACAACCAACTCATCGTTCATGAGCGGTACCGCCTGATCCCAACCAGCCATATCCTTTGGATTTAGTACAAAAAGTCCGGCCTGTGGGTGATGGTATGCAACCACGACCTGTAAGGCAGTCCATTGAGCGACACGTTCCGAGAGATTTTCAACACCGTCTATGCTCTTCTCCATGTTGTGAGCAACATAGGCGTACTCGAATCGATCGACAAGCAGCGCGCTCAGCGCCAGGGGAACCTGGTGCCGAGCGATTTTGCCTTCGTCGATAGCCGTGGCAAGCAGATCCGCAAGATTCAGACCTTTTTGCATATCGCCCATAAAGGCGTTGACAATTCGAAAGTGGCGCAAGGCGGCGTTAAAGCCCGCCTTGCGTCCAAGAACGTTTAGTGCATTTTCCATAAGCTTATAGCTCTTGCAGTCCGTCGCCCGCCTGTTGTGAAGGCGTCACGTTCGCCTTACCCTTTACGCCAGCCTGAGCCTCGCCGTGTGGCTCGCTTGCGGCGAACTCCTCGGTGTCGGACCCAAAGCTCATTGCGATATCCTCACGAATAGTGGACCTTCGGCGCTTGAATGAGGCAAAAGCTGCATCTTGGAAGCCCTTGGATATTCCGTGGAGGAACTCATTGAGAACGTTCGCCATGTTATTCAGGGTAAATCGCTTGCGTTTGATGCTAGTAATATCAACATCAAGGAGGAGACCAGCCTGAATATGGTAGGGATTCACCAGATAGTCGAAGGACTCAAACTCTCGCTGCAGAAAGTCGCACCGTTGATCAAGCAAAACGCGCGCATGCGGATTCTGGAATCCAAAGATGGTTGCAATCTTTTGTCGGGTGCGTATGAGCATTTTCTTGAACATTTCTGTTTCGTAGGTGTAGGTGTTGTTAAGGTCTTCAACGTCGGTGTTTTCAGCCTTAATACGCATGATCTCGTTCCAGTTCTTATCAAGCTCTTCGTAAAGAGGATCGTCACTGCCCTCTTTGGCTTTCTTGATTGACCCGCGAACCTGCTTTGCAAGATCGTCAAAGTCATTCACCTTGAAACTGCTCTTTCCACGCTGATAGACAGCCTCACAGACATCCCAGAGGTGCTGTATCTCGTTCTTGAAAGCCACCATCTGCTTGTCGTATGCTGCTTGCTCTTTGAGAATTTGCTCGGGATCATAGTACTTGAGACGAATCTGATAGCGCTCATCTGGAAGTGCGGAAGGATCAGTGTCCTCGTATTCACGTACAATAAGCTCACGCGCATTCTTCAGGTTCTCAACGTACTGATAGCCCATTTTGCTGGTATCGAGAATTGAGGTAAGCGAGTTGATAGCTGTGTTAAACCCGCGATTACGGATGTTCTCCATATCCACAATCTTCTTAAGGTTTTCGCGAATATTGAGCGGATCAAACTCAGAAGGGTCAATCTCAGCTCTGAGCCCTTCAATCTTCTCAATGAGGTTCTTGGCGAGGAAAGTATAGCGCTTAGAACCTTCATCATCACTGTCGTCGTCTGTGTAGTTAGGGACGCGCTTCATCTTCTCAAAAATGATCTCGCTATCGGACAACTCCTCTTTACCTTCATCAACAAGCTCTTCCTGGAACTGTTCAAGCTCGCGGTCAATCATGTTGGTGATGGTGCGGGCAATCTGATCTTTGATAAGGTACTCGACAGTAGCTTGATACTGAAAGATCGGACTAATGAGCTCAGAGTCTAGGATGTTAACCGAGAGCTTGACATCTGAAACCGTCTTCGGTCTCGAGGCGTTGTCCTTAAATGCACATTTCACAATGGAGTAGGCGTTCTCACCACGAATGAAGGCGCCGACATCGGTCTTTTGCCTCAGCAACGAGTTGGTATCATTCTCTAGATCATTGAGACCACGCTGTATATGCCCTTGAAGGTGTCCATACATGTTAACGATGGACTTCTCAATCTCACCGGTGTTGAACTTGTCCGCACCCGCAATCTGATCAAGCATTTCCGAAATCTCTTTCGGGGTATACCGAGCAAGAACACGGTTCTCTTCCTTATCTACGAAGTTACGAACCTTCTTGACCATCTCGTCTTCGGTGGTGACCATGTAACGGTTAAACATGTTCTGGTAGTTCTGATTGAAGTAGTTATACAACTTCTCCTTCAGACCACCCATGATTTCAAGATTCTCAAGGACTTCGGTCGGGAGCTTGACTGAAAAGTCCTCCAGAATATTCTCAACTTCTTCGTTGATCAGCTGCTGATACTCGGCCTTCTGATTTCGGCCTTCCTGCGCGAGACTGTTGCGTGATCCAACCGCAGACGGTTTACGTGGGTGAAATACATTTGGACTTCTCGGTAAATCTGACATACCAAACTCCTTCCTTAATTTTCCGGTCTTCCCCAGAATTATTCAACAATTATAACGCATGCCTGAAAAACCTTCAGTCAATACGTCCTCAACCTGTTCCTCTACTATTTGTCTTTCGAGCTTTATGAGTCGAGCTCACCAATTCGCTCCTGAATAAACAAGCGAAAACGCTCACTAGGTGACTGCCGCTGAAGTTCCGCAAGCTCACGTAGGATCTGTGCGCGAGTGACTCCGTCCACCTCCTCGCTATGGTAACGTGAAGTTAATCGTAAATACTCTGAGAAGTCAACGGCGACTTGATTCTGGATATAATCTGTAGCAACTCCCCACAGAGTATCGCCGGGCTCTACAACATGTGTTCTGCCGTCAGGAAGCACGAAAGTGTTTCCTGGGAAAATCCAGTCAGGGTCCGGCCCGAGGCCCGGAATATCACCTTTTGGCTGACCGAGTGTCCTGTAGTCGTTCTGGGCTGCAATAGCATTTGTCCACACAATAATGTCGTTAATGGTTGGGGTTAGGCCGTGCGACGCAACGCCCGCTGCAACCGCATCGGATTCCGGGTCGTGCATCAGCTCCGGTTCAATCCCAGGATCGTCATCTCCGTCCGCAGGTGCTGTGTCATCATCTGTCAAAGATAGATCGTCGCGGTCTCGCGCACGAGGGTCAGGCAGAACCGCGGGATCATCTGGATCAAGGGGTGCAGGAAGGTCCGTGTCCGAAGGGGTAGACACCGGCGTATCACCCCGCAGTCCGGCGGCCATCCTCTCGAGTGGGCCGGGTAGCGGCACACGAAGGAAGAAGACTAACAGAAGAAGTAGTACGAGAAGTCCACCAATGGCAACTGCAGCTTTTCCCGGCCCGCCCAGTGAACTGGAGGAGCGCCGAGATGAGCGCCCGACACTGACAGTCATGCCGGAGGCCTGGGACCCTGACCCTTTGGCCATGCTTTTATCAGAGAGCGCAGTCTTGGCTTGGTTGACTCCGGCTGAATCGACTATCGTCGAACCATGGGTGGCGGCCTCCTTGCGCACATCTTTGCCGCCTGCTTGCTGCTTGGGCTCGAGCTCCTTCTTGGCGGATTTCGTTTCGTCAGCCTTGTCTCGTGCTGCTGCGCGGGCAGCGGCCTGTTCACGCAGCGTCATACCTTTGGTAGAAACTTCCGTGGCTGCCTGTGGTTCAGGCTTAGGCCGCTTACGACGCGCCATTTCCGTATCCAGCTCACCTATAAGCCGGTTCAAACGCGAGCGCTCCGAGACAAACTCGCGTTCACTTTGGTGCTCAATAGCACGAATGCGCCTTCGCGCTGCGGAAGTCTGGGTGATACTAGTTCTGCTCAAGGCCGGATGCGGGATGATTAGGTTGTAGGCCCTTTTGGGGTCCAGATACACGGTAACCGAGTACCTTAACTCGGGTGCTGGCTCCGGCGCTACCGAACTTCGTTCGTTGAGGAGTTCACTTAGTTTACGGTACGACGCAACGTGTGTACCGGAGTCTATTCCTGCGCCTGCGACCATTGCTGCGTTTTTCAGGTAGAAGGGAAAAAGCGACTGTGGGTCGTTTCGGGGAGACATTAATCCGGCCGGTAACTCAGCAAAAGCCCGTTTGAACTCTGCTGGCTTGCCAACAACATCGAAGGCTTCGCGCAAAAGCGCCAAGCCTTGCCGTTCACTTTCGGTCATGAGCCCGGACTCCGCAAAGCTGCTGAAGCTCAGAGCCTCTTCTAAAAGATCTGGCATAACGGGGATGCCCGACTGTATTCGATGAGGTATGCCTTCTCGTAACGGTAGTTCAGTCTTCTCTCCGAGGCGGGAGACCACAAGGCTACCCCGCGCTCTGTCCACTGCGGCACCAACAATTTTGCTCGTGGAGTTGGGTTCGGCATGGGTCTCGAAGAGCGATAGTCGGACCCCGCCATACTCAATGCTTACTTCTTCCTCGTTCTCACCAGCGCCCCGCCTGAGTCGGAAACTCCCAACCTTAAGCCACTTTCCCAAGGGGGTAGAAGCAAACTCTGCCTTCAGTACATGAGGCGTGGCGGCTGAGAACAGATCCATTAAATTTCGTAAGTCTTTTCCGTTGGATCCTGCAACAATAATGGACTTAGATGTCCTGGCTGCACGCTTGAACAGCCGCACAAGCCCCTCTCCCGGCTCTTCTGCAATCAGCAGCTGTACTGTATCCGGGTCGACACCTGCTACGGCGAGATCTCGGAAATACTCACTATGAAGTCCCGCAGCAACGGCAACTCCATCTTGAAAAAGGTATACCTCGCCGCCAGCAACTACACACCCAAGGCCATGGAGAGCGTCGATACCCATTCGGACAGGATCACGACGCAAAGCATGGGAAATCTGTTCTACGGCTTCGCTATAGTGCAGATCTTCTTTGGCCCGCTTGGCAAGGTCGAAAACTGCTCGGTGCTCCATTTTGAGTCGTACATTTGCGTCTTCATAGAAGTACACGTAAGCGCCAGCATCATCGGGTGACTCATCTGCTACCGTTTGATATCCTTCAGCAGGTATCTCGCGGTGTTGCAGAAAGCTCTTGAAACGGTCTACGGTCTTTGGGTCCCCAACATATCTGTAGTCGGAAGACCGTCGGAGATCAAGATTGTGCTGCTCCACAAGGGGACTGCCGGGGAAGGTATCACTGACAACAATAGAGTTGATCAGCGACTTCACGTTCTCTGGAAGCTCCGCTGAGTTGCCTATTCGCACAAAGGGGCGATAGTCGGCTGGAGTTCTGCCGACGTACACAAGATAGCATTCGGAGTCAATGTGAAATACTCTTCTTTCCGGCCGTCGGCCGTAATCTTCCATTTCATCCCCTTCTTTGATGAATACTATAGATTAATGCTACAATGGCAATACTTTCCAGTACAATTACCAAAAAGGACGCACTATGATCCATTCTGAACAGCTTAGAACCAAGATTTTGCCTATTGCAGGTGGAAAAGGCGGTGTCGGCAAGTCGGTAACCGCAGCTTCGCTTGGCATTCTCCTTGGTTCCTACGGTAAACGCACGGTTCTCGTTGACCTTGACCTGGGTGGCTCAAACCTCCATACCTATCTTGGCCGAAAGAATAATACGCTCGGCATTGGCAACTACCTTGCCTCGAAAGACATAGCCATTGGAGATATCATCCAAAGCACCGAACATGAGAACCTCCGTTTCATTCCTGGAGATGTCCTGGTTGAAGGAGTGGCCAACGTAAGTTATGGACAGAAGCGCAGCTTGATAGCGGCACTTGCCAAATTGGATGTTGACTTTGTACTCCTTGATCTTGGCTCCGGTACACACCAGAACGTCATTGATTTCTTTCTGGCCTCAAACTCCGGAATTCTTGTTTCTACCCCCCAGGCACCTGCCATACTCAACACCTACGGTTTCTTGAAGAATGCTGTTTTTCGTCATGTGCATCGAAGCACCGGTTCCAACAAGAAGGTATCGGAGTACCTGAAGAAGCTGCACGCAGAGACGACGGCCAATAGTACACCACCCATGACAGAGATTGTCGCCCGGATTAAGAAGCTTGGCAAGAACATCGGCACTGAGGTGGAGGACTTTCTTAAGGACTTTAAGCCTCACCTCATTTTGAACATGGCGCGCTCACACCAAGACTTGTCTATTGCACGCAGTTTGCGTGACCTGAGTCGAAAAAACTTGGATATTGAACTTGCATGTCTCGGGGGGGTCCATTACGAGCCTGAGGTTAATAGGGCAGTGACCGAACAACGCCCCTTCATTACCGGTGCGGGTTCGTGCACCGCAGGGTTACAACTGGACCGCATTGCACAGAAACTGGTGCACTCACCCGAGTTCCCGGACATGCCGCTGGACCTCGATATCTACCAAGACTCTTTTGAGTTAGCCGGAATAGAAATGGAGTCCGACGGTGACCCTGAAGCAGCAGGTGAAGCTGGAGACCTCCGACCGGAGGACCTGCTTGAGGTCATGGCGGCTCAGAAGAAGGAGATCCAGGAGCTTCGCCAGACTATTCATAACCTAACGGTGGGCGGGCTGCGTTAGTGCCCATTATGCGGGTAGACCTTTCGGGTGAATCCGCCTGCCAGCTACGTAGGTTGCCGCAACACTCTCCTCACGGGCTAAAGTGAAGAGCGCCCCAAGAGCGGCCTCGCAGGATGCGGCTCGCTCAAGAACCGCACGCAGCGTAGAGTTTGCTGGCGGTCGTATGAGCACAAAATCGGCCTCTTTCTCTGGCGTAAAATCTCCAATCTGCTTCTCCAGTCCCATCACCCTCGCTCCAGCCGCCCCAGACAGGTACAAGAGATGTCGTGGACTCAAGCGATACCCGTCCTCCCGTAGCATCTGGGTTTCGTAGGCCCGCAAGGACTCATTGAACAGACTAAAACCCGAGCCCGCCCCAACATCGCACCCAAGTCCAAAAGCTACACCATGTTTTATATGCCGAGCCATAGGAAAGGTACCACTTCCAAGGAATGAGTTTGAGGAAGGACAGTGAGCAACTGAACAACCGCAGGTGCCCATACGCGAGAGTTCCGAATCAGAGACATGGAGATTATGAGCAAATACCGAACGCTTACCAGCCAGACCATACCGTTCATAGGTGTCAAAGTAGTCGCGGCTTGAAGGAAACAAACCACGTACGAAGTTAATTTCCTCCTTATTCTCGTTTATGTGGGTCTGAAAGTACAGACCGGGGGCACTCTCCAGAAGCTCACCACACACCTCAAGAAGCGGCCCACTACAGGAAACGGAAAAGCGTGGAGTCACCGCGTATCTAAGATTCCCATGGCCATGATACCGGGCAATGAGCTCCTGAGTTTCCTCACGAGCTCGCCCAACGGTGGTTTCAAGCTCAGGGAGCAGGTTTTGGTCTCCCAAGACCAAGCCCGAGGTAATTCGCAAGCCGGAGTTTGCCGCTTTCCGAAAAAATGCATCCTGAGCTGTCAGTATATGGCTGCCAAATACAAGGGCGGTGGTTGTGCCGTTCGCCGCCAGGCGCTCGAGAAAAAGATCGGCCGCACCCTCTGCCTCCGGAACTCTGCTCAATGCTGCCTCGGCTGGCAATGTGCGTTGCCTGAGCCACTCTAGCAGAGGAAGACCCATGGCGCCAATAATGGTGAGCTGTGGAAAGTGAACGTGCGTATCTACGAAACCGGGCAGAAGATATGCGCCTCTTTCGTCAATAATATCTGCTTCCGGATGCTTCTCACGCATCTCGGCGTAGGGCCCGCACGATAGGATCCGGTTCGCCTTAAAAACCACAGCTCCGTCGGCAAAGCTCTCAAAGGCCTGATCAGACTCGAAAGGGTTTGCCGGGGTGTGCATAACTGTCGCACGAATTAGCTTGCTCACCTGCGTTACGCCTCATGCTCAACAGCTACCGGAACAATGCAGCCCGTAGTTACATCAACGAGGCCATGATCCGTCAACTTAAGACACGGGATCACCGGCAGCCCCAGAAAACTCAAAGCCATAAAGGGCGCGGGCATGGTCACTCCAAGTCCTGAAGCGGCCGCGTCTAGTTCCTGCATTTTGTCCCGAACCTCCGCCAGACTCAACTCACTCAGCAAACCCGCTATGGGCAAGGAGAGTTCAGCAAGCACTCTTCCGGACTCAACCGCCACCAAGCCACCCTCTATTTTGGTCAGCCGAGCCACCGCTGTCACAATGTCTTCGTCCGAGACGCCCACACCAATTATGTTGTGATGGTCATGAGCAACCGAGATGGCAAGAGCACCACGCCGCAGCCCAAACTCAGCTACCAGGGCCGCCGCCACATTTCCATTTTTGCCGTGCCGCTCTACACAAAAAATCTTGGCGATGTCGGAACTCGGGTCCGGCAAGGCCTCGCCATTGACGTGGTAAGGTTGGATGCGCCTTTCTTGGGTAAGAATCTGATGTGCAATAGGAACTATGACTCGAGCCTCGTATGCGGACTCAGGATAGGGGATTCGCAGCGCCTCGAGCTTTATCCGGTCCACCTTAACGGTGCGCCTGACGGCTTGCGCTGACACCACCGGCCTTGTAATGGGCTCCGTAACCCGACCACTCGTTGCTACGAGAGCTCCAGACACAAAGACCTCATTGGCACGGAAACTGGGCAGATCCTCCATGAGCATGAAATCGGCAAAGTAGCCCGGAAGCACCGCTCCACGACGCTGAAGCCAAAAGTAGCGTGCCGTGTTCCATGTTGCTGCTCTCACTGCCAGTGGCGGTGCAACTCCAGCGGCAATAGCCATGCGTACCAGGCAGTCAACGCCGCCCTCGCTCAACAGATCTTCCGGGAGCCGATCGTCGGTCACAAAGCCAATTCGGTCGGCATGCTCGGGAGTGAGCAGCGGCACTAGTGCCTTCAGGTCACGTGTTGTCGAACCCTCTCTGATCATAATGAAGGCCCCAGCGCGGAGTTTTTCAAGCCCTTCTTCATAAGTAGTGCACTCATGGTCGCTTCCTATCCCTGCCCCGTGGTAGGCGGCCAGAGAGAGGCCCGAAATCCCCGGCGCGTGGCCGTCCGCAGACTTGCGCGCACGCGCTGCGGCCATGACCTTGGATAGGGAATCTTCAGTGGCGGCTATTACATCTGGAAAGCTCATGATCTCGGCTACGCCCACCACGCGCTCGTGTTGGAGTAGTTCCTCAATCTCTGCAACCGAGATCAGGGCACCGCTGGTCTCCAATGTCGTTGAAGGAACACAGCTTGGCACGGTCACCATGACCGACAGTGGCAGACCTTCAACAGATTGGAGAACCCAGTCAATGCCGGCCCGTCCACACACATTTGCAATTTCGTGAGGATCCCAAACGACGGCTGTAACCCCGCGTGACAGCACCGCCTCGGCATAGGCGGCCGGTGTAACAAGGGAAGACTCAATGTGAAGGTGTCCGTCTATGAGGCCAGGAACCAGGTATCGCCCACCTGCATCTACAACATTAGGTGACGCAATATCGTCCGCAGCGGGCCCAACCGCAACAATAAGGCGTCCAGCCACCACAACCGAGCCGAACACTTCCTCCTGAGTGACAACGTTCAGAATCCGAGCGTTAATGATCTTGAGATCTGCTGCTTCTTGAGAACTGGCCACCCGACTCAGCAAGCGCAACTCCTCCCTGCCAGGAAGCAATCCTCCATACTCAGCTGGGTTTCCGGGTAGTGACTGACTGTTCACGAAAGGCCTCCTTGTGCTCACATCTATCATCACCAGAAGCAAACAACCACATGGTAGTGCCATAGTGGTCAGCTGTACAGTGTGAGCTTTCAGAGAATACGCGATAAATGGGTCACACAAAAGGCATAGAGGAAGGAAGTGGTGTACAGAATGGATATGCAAGGCGAATGTGAGCCTTGAGAAAGGGAAGAGGGCGCAAAAAAAGCCCGGCGACGACCTACTCTCCCACCCGCGAAGGGCAGTACCATCGGCGCTGGAGGGCTTAACTTCCGTGTTCGGAATGGGAACGGGTGGGGCCCCTCCGCTATGGTCACCGAGCTATTAATTACACATTAATACGCTCACTCTTTGACACACCGGCGCATTTGGGGGGCAGCCGGTGGGCCTGTAGCGGGGAAAGGAAGAGGTAATGGGTGGTGATGAATAGGAAATATGGTCAAGCCTCACGGAAAATTAGTACCGGTCGGCTTAACATGTTACCATGCGTATACCTCCGGCCTATCAACCAGGTCATCTTCCTGGATCCTTCAGGACGCTTATAGCGTCAGGGATGGTTCATCTTGAGGTGGGCTTCCCACTTAGATGCTTTCAGCGGTTATCCCTTCCGAACGTAGCTACCCAGCACTTACCCTTGGCAGGATAACTGGTACACCAGAGGTTCGTCCACTTCGGTCCTCTCGTACTAAAAGCAGCTCCTCTCAACCATCCAACGCCCGTGGCAGATAGGGACCGAACTGTCTCGCGACGTTCTGAACCCAGCTCACGTACCGCTTTAATTGGCGAACAGCCAAACCCTTGGGACCTGCTTCAGCCCCAGGATGCGATGAGCCGACATCGAGGTGCCAA
>REEM01000040.1 GCA_007695055.1 Spirochaetaceae bacterium
GCTCCGTTTCAAATCCGCCCCAACGCCATAACACAGAAAAAGGCCAACGCGCTGCGCTGACCTTTTTCCGTGTCTCGGGCTGGGCGGATCTGGTCTCCGCTCGCCGCATCCTTGCGGCTCACTCCGACCCGCCTACGCAGCTAAACCGGCTCCAGGCCGGTTTGCGCTCCTTTCGTCGCGCCGCTGCTCCGTTTCAAATCCGCCCCCCAAACCAGAAAAAGCCTGCCGGGTGACTGGTGTCACCAAGCAGGCTTTTCGGGCTGGGCGGATTTGAACCGCCGACCTCTCGGTCCCGAACCGAGCGCGCTAGCCCCTGCGCTACAGCCCGTAAAAAACAAAACCCCGCTTTCGCGGGGGATTTTCGGGAGCGACGGGGATTGAACCCGCGATCTCCGGCTTGACAGGCCGGCGCGATAACCAACTTCGCCACGCCCCCTTGGGATTGACGGCACTATAGTCAATGAACGTCTCTTTTGTCAAGCGCTCACCTCAATTGACATTCCGAATTCTGCATGCTACTTTTTCGTAGACACCTTGGTACAGCTACATAGTTATGGAGTAAAGGTTGTCTACCAGATTTTCACCCGCATTCTACAAGGATTACCATGGCCCGCACAGACAAGACCCCTAAACCTGAGAAAAAGAAAGACCCTACTAACAAGCGCACCGGCCTCTATATCGGTAGCGTTATTGTATTTATTCTCGCTACCGTCACATTCATTGGCGCCCCAGCTATTGGCGGTAGCATGGGTGCTGGCACCTCGGCACGTCTCCAGTTTGGTAGTTATCGCGGACGGCCTATAGAGTATATTCAGGGAAACTTCTTTGAACGCCAGTTACGCGCAATTGCCGAACAACAAAACCAAGCTGGCTCCGAGGATCTTGAGTCTCAGCTTTACTGGATTTGGCGGCAGGCCTTTGAATCGGCCGCGGTTCACACCGCTATCATGTACTACGCCGAACGTGGTGGTATGGATGTCTCAGATGATCGGGTAGATTCCGAAATGGCAGGTTATCCCGCATTTCTGGAGAATGGACGCTTTAGTACTGAACGCTACCAGTCAATGCCAGCCGCCGAACGGTTCTCTTTGCGCACCTATATTGAAGAGGTGCTTATACATCAACAGTTTCTTGAGGACATGATTGGAGACGACCGACACTCATCTGCCGAGGTTGCTTTTTTGCAGGAAATGGCCCAAACAGAGCGTCGTTTCTCTTTTGTCTCATTTGCATTTGATGATTTTCCGGATGAGGAAGTCCTCAGCTACGGTGAAACGAACTCAGACCTATTCCGAAGGATCAATCTCTCAAGCATCACCATAAACACGAGTCGCTCAGACGCCGAGGAAGTTCACCGGCAAGCGGTGGATGGCGTGTCATCTTTTGAGGAACTCGCACGTACACACTCAGCCGACATATTTGCCGAACAGGGTGGTGAAATGGGTTGGGAGTACTACTACGACCTTGAGCCTGATTTTGACAGTGTCACTCATCTTGACGAAGTTTTCTCATTGCGAGCTGGTGAGATCTCCCCTGTGTTGCAAACACGCACCGGTTACGTAATTTACCGAGTTAATGAGCCAGCGCAGACACCAAACTTTGAGGAATCCACAACCATTCGGGTTATACGCGACTATATGGAGACCTTTGCCCGCGGACAAATAGAGGACTACGCGTATGACCGTGCCGCAGCCTTTGCCGAGTCTGCTAACGATGTGGGCTTCAATGCAGCTGCGGAGCAACATGCCGCAATCGTTGAGCGTACCGAGTTTTTCCCGCTGAACTATCAAGGAGTGCCTTTCCTTGAACGTCCGCGTGGCGCTGATGGAGCTGATCTTGATAACGCGGCTAGCCTTGAGAGCTTCTTTAGAACTGCCTTCAGTCTCGGCGAGAATGAAACCTCCGAGCCGCTGGTGCTGAGAAATAAGGTTATGGTTCTGAATCTTCACGATGAGCGAACCGCGTCTACCAGCACTCTTGGTACCATCGAGACCTTCTTTGGTAACTACTTACAGAACTTCCAGCAGCAAGACCTACAGCGTACTCTCATGAGTCCCGATTATCTGGAAGATAACTTCAACGAGGTATTCTTCAACCGAATACTCGGCTAAGATTGAAGCTATGTGGTGTGACCAAGCCATAGGCTATTCACCCTCATGATGCCCGACCAGCAACAGCAACCCCATTCGGCGTTGTCCTGCCGCGGCAGACGCCTGTATGGCCCCTCCCCTCGCGAGGGAGGGGAACGGCGTGCTGAAGCGTTCCAGGCCTTAACGCATTCGCTCGTGTTACTACCATCTCCGCTGCACGGTTTCGGTTTATCAACTATTATGTCGAGTCTTCCAGCAGACTCGCTGGTTGTGGCTGTAGAGCTTGAGCCGGAGCTCAACCTCCTGAGTGTCGGCTCGCCCGAGTCATTACTACCCGCACTTCTCGCGGCCTATCCGCAGCAGCTACGATACCGGCATGCACCCAACATGCAACAACTCCTCCAAGACATATGTCGTGAACTACCAAGTCACCTTCGCCGCGTCCAGATGCTGAGTCTGAACAATGGCTACTCCTTGAACGCTCAGGCGTATCGCAAGCTTCAGCAAGGCATTGAAGATGAACTTGCACGCCTCTGGCGAAACAGGGCCACAACCCTCGCGCTTGGCCCTCTTTGGGTTCGCAACTTGTTTCGTAATCTTCCGCTTCTAACTGAATTGCCGCGACTTAGCACGACGATGGTGATGGGCGATCAATACGACGGGGTTGGGCACCAAAGCGGGGGGCACCAAAGCGGGGGGCACCGCTGCGCCGAACAGGCCACCACACATGTGATACATGTGAAGCATCCTCATAGACCGGTGATCGTCGTTGGTGCGGGAGCTTCACTAGAAGCCGATATAGATATAATTCTGGATGTGAGACAGGAGGTGACTCTTGTGGCAGCGGATAGTGCGTTGATGCCTCTTCAAGGACACGGAATTACCCCCGACCTTGTTGTGATACTTGAAGCGCAGCCAGTAAACCGCGAGCATTTTCTCTTGCCCTTGAAGACTCAGTTCGACGCCTCACAAGATATTCCGTTCACAGCGTGTGATCTGTCATCACTACCAACGCTTGCTCGTCGATCCGGAAAATCCAGAGGGCTACTTTTTGTGACCCGCTTTGCCGACATCTCATTGTTCGACCGTATTGAACAACATGGGCTCGTCCCAGCAACAGTGGCACCAGTAGGCTCGGTTGGGGTCTGCGCCATTATGCTCACTGCCTCGCTTTTTGGCGGACCAATAGGTATTACCGGCTTTGACTCAGCTTACTCAGGTGGACTCCCCCACACCCGCGGTGCCGCATCACATCGCTGGGCCCTCAGGCGCAGCACTCGACTAGACCAGGAACCGCTCTTTGCTTTCCTCCATGGCCGCAGGCCCATTGAGGTCGTTGGAAAAGGAGACCGTTCCTACCTAAGTGAACCGACACTCCTGGGCTCGGCCGAACGCATTAGCGAGCTATTTGATTCATGGCCAAGGATTTTCGACTTTGGCTCGACGGGTCTCAAGCTCGGAAGGAAGGTAGAGTCAACCAACACGGCCGTGCGGGCCGCACTGAAGTTGGAAGCTCAGCTATGGGATAAGCCAATCTCACCGAAACCAAGGCAATACGGTGAGCGCCAGCGCACTGAGGCCAAGATTGCCGAACCACCCATTAGCGCCGCATTGCTCTGTGCGTTTGTGGAGGCCGAGATTGCTCTTCTTGATGCAGGAATACGTGAGCTTACCGAGCTTGAAGATGGACACCTCTCGGCTTCTTTATCAAATGCCATTCCACAGCTCGAGTACCTTTATTTTGATGTAAGTCCAACAGCGCCCACTCATAGCGCAGGCCGCCGTAGAGCATTGCTACAGGCGCATCGCTATAGAGAACTCTTACAGCAGTCATTAACCGAGATTCATAGATCGTCGTAGGCCAGACCAGCCACGGTGTCCACGCTCCCAAGCGCCCGCGATCACTCGTCTTTAGCCTTGAGTACCGACAAGAAGGCGGTCTGTGGTAGCTCTACATTACCAACCATCTTCATGCGCTTCTTCCCCGCCTTTTGTTTCTCTATCAGTTTGCGCTTGCGCGAAATGTCGCCGCCATAACATTTCGCTGTAACATCCTTGCGCAAGGCAGGGATTGTCTCCCGCGCAATAATCTGACTACCAATAGAACCCTGAATTGGAATCTTGAACTGGTGGCGAGGTATCTCCTCACGTAGCTTTTCACAAATGATCTTGGCCCGGACGGCTGCGTTGTCGCGAAACACAAGTTGTGCCAAAGCATCAACAGGCTTGCTGTTCAACAGAATGTCAAGCCGGACAAGATTCACCGTACGATAGTCACTCACCTCGTAGTCAAAAGAGGCATAACCCCGACTCACCGACTTAAGCCGATCATAGAACTCAAACAGAACCTCGGCGAGCGGCATGAAGTACACGATCTCTACTCGTTTCTCATCAAGATAAACAAGACTATCCTGTATACCCCGTTTCTCCATGCAGAGCGTCATAACGTTGCCCAGGTAACTACTTGGCACAATAATTGATGCTCGGATGTACGGCTCTTCGGCATGCTCAATTTCGGTGGGTCCCGGATAGTCCATGGGACTGTTAATGGTTGTCTCGGTGCCGTCCTTAAGAATCATGCGGTAGGCAACCGAAGGTGCCGTGAGCACTATTGAGAGATCAAACTCTCGTTCAAGTCGCGCCTGTACAACTTCCAAGTGAAGGAGGCCCAGGAACCCACAGCGAAATCCAAACCCCAGCGCAGCCGAGCTGTCTTTTTCATACACAAGTGAGGCATCGTTGAGTTTGAGTTTTTCCATTGCCTTCAAAAGATCTGGATAGTCATCAGTGTCTACTGGATAGATACTGGAGAACACAACCGGTTTAATCTCACGAAAGCCCGGCAGCGCCCGGCGGCAGGGCCGCTTGTGGCTGGTCATAGTATCTCCAACCCGAATATCGGAGATATTCTTGATACCAGCAATGAGGTACCCAACCTCTCCAACACTGAGAATGTCAGTCTTTTCGAGTAAGATTTTAAAGCGGCCTACCTCTTCCGCATTGTAGGAAGCGTTGCTAAACCAGAATCGAACTTCTTCACCAGTACGAACCGAGCCCTGAAATATTCGTACGTGCACAACGACACCACGGTATGGGTCGTAGTGCGAGTCAAAAATAAGCGCTTCAAGGGGACCGTCCGGGTTCCCAGTAGGCGGAGGTATGCGTTTCACCATGTCCTCTAACAGCTCATCAATGCCAATACCGTTCTTTGCGGATATCTCGGACACCGAGGATGCATCGAGGCCCAGATCGTGCTCAATCTGGCGCTTGACCTCGGCTACATCGGCCCCTGGAAGGTCTATCTTGTTGATCACTGGAATAATTTCCAAGTTGTGATCCAAGGCCATGTACATGTTGCTCAGGGTTTGCGCCTCAACACCCTGTGTGGCATCAATAAGGAGCAACGCGCCCTCACAGGAGGAGATGGCCCGCGAAACTTCATACTGAAAGTCTACATGCCCCGGGGTGTCGACAAGGTTGAGTTTATATGTCGTCCCATCCGCACTCTCGTAGGGCATGGTGACCGCATGGCTCTTTATGGTGATTCCACGTTCGCGCTCAATATCCATGGAGTCGAGCAGCTGATCCTGAAAATTACGATCCTCAACCATTTTTGCCTTCTGAATAAGGCGGTCGGCAAGTGTGCTCTTCCCGTGGTCAATGTGAGCGATGATACAGAAGTTGCGTATGAGGGATTGATCCATATGTTGATGTTGTACTATGCGATGCGACTCTGTGCAAGTATCAATGGAAATCGCCGGTTGAGCAAATAAGTTGGCCGGAAAAGTCGGCTTGCGAATGCTGTTCCCCTTCAGGAAACCGGAAGGTCAAGAACTTCACGTATCCGGGTGCAGAGCCGCTCAATCTCAAAGGGCTTGGGAAGAAACGGGAACTCTTCGGGAGCTCCAGGTGTACCGGGTGTGCCGATTAACAGAAAACGTAGGTCAGCCTGAATTCCTAGTAGGCGACGAATAAAGACCTCAATCGAAACATGGCTTAGCACTACGTCAAGCAGGACAATATCAACTGTGCTCCTTGTATCCTCAAGACACAGCAGGGCCTCACCCGCATTCCGAGCCTCGACAATGCTATATCCAATTGATCCAAGGCTCTGTGCCATAAGATGTCTCAGGGGAGGATCCTCCTCAACAATCAGTACCGTTTCGGCTCCTTGTGGATAGTTAAGCTCGCCTTCGGCCTCTGATTCGGGTTTGCCATCGATTGCCGATAAGGGAGTGTGGGCAAAGGCTATCTCAAATTTCGTTCCCTGACCAACACGAGAGTGTACAAACAGATGTCCACCAAGTTGTTTCACAATGCCATAGACGGTCGATAATCCGAGTCCGGCGCCGTCCCCCTCCGCCTTGGTTGTAAAAAAAGGTTCAAAAATCTCTTCCATATGCTCGTCAGGGATCCCTGTACCACTGTCTTCGACCGAGATTACGCCATAATCACCTGGTTCCACGGTGCCGCCGAAAGACTCCAGCGGTTCAGTTATACTCCGTGGGAAACTACGAATAGTCAGTGTTCCACCATCCGGCATTGCATCTCGTGCATTTAACACAAGATTCAAAATGACCTGCTCAATGAGACCAATATCAATGACAACCACACCTGCATTCGCTTCCGCTTGAAACTGCACATCTATTCGTTCACTCATAAGACCGCGCATGATTGGCTGCAACTCACTAAAGACACGATTCAGCTCGACCGGCACTGGTTTCGCCGGTTGCCTGCGGCTAAAAGCAAGGAGCTGTCGGGTGAGTCCCGCGGACTTCAGGGCGGCCGTTCGAATTCCTTCAATGCTCTTGAGAATACTGTCATTACGTGGATCTTGCTTGGCTTCCTTCATAATGAGTTTCGAATACCCAAGAATCACGGTCAGTAGATTATTGAAGTCATGTGCGACGCCACCGGTTATTCTTCCTACCAGTTCCAGTTTCTGTGCCCTGCGTAAATCACGCTCTCGCTCAGCAAGTCTCTTCTCTACATCATGTCGATGGAGGGCTAATGAAACTTGCGTTCGTAACTCTCTTGCGTCAAAGGGTTTAATGATATAGGCAAAGGGGTCCGAGTCTTTGGCACGTTCTACCGTTCGGTCATCTGCGTATGCAGTAAGGAGAATAACGGGAAGGTTATATTCATGCCGAATAAGTGCAGCAGCAACTAATCCGTCCATCTCTCCCGCAAGTTCAATATCAAGAAGCACAAGATCAGGTTGGATCTCAGGTAGTGCAGCGAGGAGCTCTTCGGCCGAGGCAAAAGTCTCAGGCACATCATACCCAAGACTTATAAGTTGCCGGCAAATATCAAGCGCAACAATGCTCTCGTCCTCGACAACAACAATTCGACCGCTTACCTGCATTAGACTGAGATTATTCCCAGTTGAATAAGCTCGGCCTGCAATGACTCCCGATTAATAGGCTTAACAAGGTAACCCGTTGCGCCACCCTTGTAGTAAGCTTCTATGACATTCTTTGGATCCTCTAAAGCCGTCGTCATAACTACCTTAACCACATCGCGCTCATGAATACCCATCTCTTTCTCAAGCTCGCGAATACGCAGCAATGCCTCCTGTCCGTCCATCCGAGGCATCATAATGTCCAAAAAAATGACGTCGTAAGGGTCGTTCTCTTCCCAGGCCAGTCGAAAGGCATCTATCGCTTCCACACCGTCGACAACAACATCACAGGCCCCTATGTCCCGAACCATCGTTTGAAGCAGACGCCGACTACCAAAATCATCCTCGACTACGAGAAACCTCATCTAATGCTCCTTCAAGCTCACTCCATACTCCAGCTAATCCTTGGCTGTCATCTCGTCTACATGCCAGAATAGCACGAAATAGCAGATTGTCGATCTCGACCAAGCCCAGAGCCTTAGCCATACCTCGCAACTCCGTGCTCCGCCTCCCAATATCGTCCAGCCCAAGGTCCGCATCTTTCGCCGAGATCTCTTCAGTAAAAGAAGCTAGCTCTTCCGCAAAAACGTGGATTTCGGGTACCCCCGAAGGGATTTCCACCTGGCGTCTCTCTTCTCTCATTCTATCCCTCGGACTCGTATCTGCACCATCTTCGCTGCTACCCGTGACCTCGGCAATAACTCGCGCAAGCGCCTCCATGGCAAATGGCTTGACCAGCATGGCGTTCATACCTTCTGCAAACACCCGACGGCGATCGTTCTCTGTGGTGTGAGCCGTAACTGCAACAATTGGGACATTAGTCACATGATCCCCGGCCTCGCCCTTTCGAATGGCTGAGGCAGCAGCAAAGCCGTCGAGCTCCGGCATTTCCAAATCCATGAGAATGAGATCAGCCTCAATCTGACGAAGCTGCTCTAGCGCAATGCGCCCATTCTCGGCTTTGATGACCTTATGCCCCATCTGCTCCAAAAGCTTGCTGTTCACTAAACGGTTCATATTGTCGTCATCTACCAGCAAAACTAATAGCTTCTGTTTTGGCCCCAAGCTAAGGGGCGCAGCATTGTTGTGCGCCAGGCCGCTTGCAGTAGCATCATGCCCATTTGTCAGGTTCTCTTCCTCGCCTGACAGAGCCACCGCAAGTCTATGCAACAGCAACTCAATTCGGAGCGGTTCGTTGAGCACAAAGTTGGTCTTTTGTAGACTTTTGTGAGTTACCGCACCGGCAATCGGAACCGAGATGAACGCAGGTATGGAAGAGCCTTTCGCCCTCAGGTGAGATACCGAATCCAGATCAGCGCCGCGCAGTCCCAGACCCACCAAAAGATCCGATGCCTCTCCATCCAATTCAGCCTTTTCAAGCTCGCCAACTCCATCAAACTGCCTTACATCGAGCCCAGCTTTTTCAAGCCAGTCTACGACAAAGGCGCCCTCAACCTTGGAGCTGCTGAATACGCTGACTTGTCGACCTTCAAAGGCGGCTCGCGGTGTCAGTTCATACGCTGCGGGCACAATGGGTAGGCGTACGAAGAAACATGTGCCACGTCCCGGTTCACTCTCAACTCCCACCGTACCACCGAAAAGGCTCACCAGGCTTTTGGTAATGGAGAGTCCGATCCCGGTGCCACCATAGTGCCGTGTTGCCGACCCATCAATCTGGGTGAAAGCGTCAAATACCTGCTCAAGCTTTTCCGACGGTATTCCCTCGCCGGTATCCTGTACCTCTATCCGAAGCATTGGCATAGCACCGGGAGTCTCCGGATCTTCCTGTAAGGCGGTCAGCGCAATCTCTCCAGAGTTAGTAAACTTCACTGCGTTAGATAAGAGATTAAGCAAAACCTGTTTGAGCTTTTGTTTATCCGCGGTGACCTTACCTGCAAGCGAAACCGGAAGGCATTGCACCACTCGCACTTTTTTCTTGTGGGCCTGCACCGCGATGTGCTCCAAGCACCCCTGAAACAGCTCCAACAGCTGAAAGTCTTGATCTAACAGCTTCATCTTGCCTGCTTCAATTTTGGAGAAGTCGAGAATTCCGTTAATTAAACCTAAAAGTGAGTTCCCGGAGTTTCGCAGTATTCCCAGAAACTCACGAAGTTCGGTTGTCTCGGCCCTTTCAAGTGCCAGTTCGGACATCCCAATTATGCTATTCAGTGGGGTACGGAGTTCATGGCTCATATTAGCGACAAACTCGCTGCGAGACCGAGCCGCCTCAATGGCCTCGGCACGGGATGCGTGCAGCTCACCTTCATACCGCAAATATTCACGTATGTCTTTGAGGCTATATACCAAGCCCCGCGGATCGCCCTCCGGTGAGTAGAGCACCCGCTCTACCAACTCAATAGGTACCCTACCGCCGTTCTTGGTAGTTAGTTGCACTCGGCGCGAAAAGAAATCCGGGTGAATCTGCGTCATTCCCTCAACCCGGCCAGCAACCTGACTCTCAGATTCATCAGACAAGAGGTCCGTCTGAAGGATATCCTCTGCTGTTTTATCACGAACCTCATCACGGCTCCATCCGGTCAGCAGTTCCGCGGAAGAGTTCATATAGCGAATCAGGCCCGATTGGTCGACAGCAATCACGCCCTCGGAGATTGTTTCAAGCGTATTTTCTGTCCACCAGCGCACCTCCCGAAGCTTTCGTTCGGCGTCAGCCTTGTAGAGTGCCATTTCAATTGACACCACGATTTCTCTATCACGAAAAGGTTTGAGAACGTAGCCAACGGCATTGCCTTTCAATGCTCGTTGCAAAATTGTGTCCTCGGCATTCGCCGTCACAAAAATTATGGGTACGTCACCCAGTTTTCCAATTCGATCAGCTGCTTCAATACCGTCCATTGTGCCCTGGAGGCCGATATCCATCAGCACTAGACTGGGAGATAGCTCCTTGGTGGCAGAAATTGCGCCAGCGCCGTCGGAAACCACACGTACTACCGAGTATCCAAATCTTTGAAGTCGATGCTTTATGTCTACCGCAACCAGCCGTTCATCCTCAACAATAAGGATTCGAACAGCTTCTTCACGTGCATTTCCGTCAGGGGTCAGTCCGCTCAAATCCGACAAATCTAAACCCTATCGTCGCTTTGCAACCACCGAAATCACATGCGGTGCAATTTCAGTGAGTGGCAGCACTTTCTCAACTCCGCCACGCTTGATAGCCTCATTTGGCATTCCAAACACAATACAGCTCTGCTCATCCTGGGCGATGTTGTAGGAGCCAGCCTCCTTCATTTCTGCCATGCCTCGCGCTCCATCATCACCCATGCCAGTCAGAATAACCCCTATAGCGTTCTTACCTGCGTAACGAGCAGCAGAGCGAAAAAGCACATCAACAGACGGCCGATGCCTGCTTACCAACGGACCGTCCCGGACCTCAACATAATAACGAGCACCACTGCGTTTGAGCAGTGCATGCTTATTTCCAGGCGCAATGAGAGCACGACCCTGTACCACTGTATCGTTGTTCTCTGCTTCCTTGACGGTGACCGCACACAGAGTATCAAGCCGCTTTGCAAATGCAGCTGTGAAGTTCTCCGGCATGTGCTGCACTATTACAATTGCGGGTGCGTCACCCGGTAGCACCTCTAAAAAAGAACGTAGTGCTTCAGTCCCGCCAGTTGATGCGCCGACCACAACAATCTGTTCTGTTGTCTCGACAACTCCGTGACTTGGAGCCCTTGAAAGCACGGCATCGGCAGT
>REEM01000068.1 GCA_007695055.1 Spirochaetaceae bacterium
TTTCTCCACGAGTTATCCACAAGGGTTATCCACAATCCGCTAACATATACAACACAGAGACCCAGAACATTGCTCTCCAAGATCACACATCTAGGCGGCTCTTGGGCACCCGCGTCTGCGACAAACTTTTCCTACGCAAGAAAGGGGCGCCACACGAAACCACATCGGCCTAATTTTTAGCTTTCTTTTGCTTCCGATAATGTATATTCGGTCTACTTGCATTAGGGTATCTGTGTTTCCCATGTTCTATGTTTCCCATGTGTAGTGCTCGTGTCTGACGTCGTGCTTACTTGCGCCCGCGGCAGGCATTGAAGTTCAACCACACTCTACGGTACTGTAGAGATATGTTCACCAAAGATGATATTCAACTGGGAATGCATGATGCCAATGCTGAGTCAACTGCGAAGGGCTTTGCTCGACTTTACACCATTATCCGCATGCTTTACGGCCCCGGTGGTTGTCCATGGGACCGCGAGCAAACCCCTAAGAGTATGCGCGAGCATCTCGTGGAAGAATGCTACGAGGTGCTCAATGCTATTGACGAAGATAACCCCACAGCCATTCAAGAGGAACTGGGTGACACGCTACTCGTGCTTACCATGATCGCGCACATGTATGAAAGCGCGCAGGAAAATGGGCAAGTCTCCCTATCGGGCGTGTTATCCGGCATATGCGAAAAACTGATACGACGACACCCACATGTCTTTCGCGACGCAGACTCACAAAGCTCCGGTAGTGTTGAAGGTGAGCTGGACTCGGCTGGAGTGCTTTCTCAATGGGATGCAATCAAACAACAGGAAAAGTCGCATGCAAAACGAACCTATTCATCTAAAGACAAGGAGACTGGTTCGGCCAGTTCGAATTATAGCAATCTACCGGTTTCGGTGCTTGATAGTATAACCATTGGACTTACCCCTCTTGAACGCGCCGTGAAACTACAAAAACGCGCCTCAAAGATAGGCTTCGACTGGCCGAAGATTGCGCCTGTTTTTGAGAAGGTTCATGAAGAGCTTAATGAGTTATCCGAGGCCATTATGAGCCAGGATATATTGTCCATTGAGGATGAAATCGGAGATGTCCTATTCAGTGTGATCAATCTCGCCCGCAAGCTCAATACACACCCAACCATAGCCTTACACAGCGCAAATAAGAAATTTGAAACTCGCTTCAGGCGCATTGAAGAACTTATGCATCAGGATGGTAAACACGGAGTGCAATTGGAACTCGACCTGCTTGATTCGTACTGGGAAAAGGCGAAAAACAATCCATGATAGCCACCGCGCGCTTTTCCACTGCGGTATACTAGAAAAGACGCTATAAAGAGTATGAGGCTGTATTAATTTGTATACAATCTGCTGCCTATAGGTACCATAGCGGTCGCAGTGAACGTATGGTATCGTTATAGTCTTGATGAGTGAATATCCCGTGTATGATGATGTTTGCGGCTTTTGGCGCCCACCACTCCCAGTCATTCGCAGCGTCGACCATAACTACAACGACAACTTGGTCTTCAGGATCTTCAGATGCATACGGAGCGTAGGCAACAAACCAGGAGTGTAACCGTTCTTCCACGCCCGTTTGTCCGGTTCCGGTTTTACCTGCAACATCAACAGCCCGCGTTGTAATGACAACGTTAGCCGTTCCATTGGTGATTACCTCCCGCATCGCCCGCCTAGTTTCCTCGAAAGTTTCACGACTCATCTCCGCAGTCTGAGCGACTTCAGGCTCGACATCGTGAATGATCTCACCGGTAATAGGGTTGCGTACCTGTTTGAGAATATGCGGCCTATACAAAACCCCGTCATTTACAATCATGGCAACCATATTTGCCATCTGGAGCGAGGTAGCCTCAATAAAGCCCTGTCCAATTGACAGATTAACGGTGTCACCGCCTACCCAAGGGGTACTGAAGGTCTCAGCCTTCCACTCCGGACTTGGTACCAAGCCAGCGATTTCCCCAGGAAGATCAATTCCAGAACGCTGCCCCAAACCAAGCCGACGCGCATAATTCGCAATGCTGCGTTCTCCAAGGTAGTCTGTCCCAACGGTGTAATAGTAAATGTTACAGGACTGCGCCAGTCCTTGGTAAAGATTTAAACGCCCATGTCCATAACTAACATGGCAATTGAAGACCCTATTTCCGTATGCGCGCGAGCCCGTACAGTTAATGGTCTGGGTCGGCGAGAAGGTCTTTTCCTCTAGTAAGGCAGCGGTCATAATTACCTTGAATGACGAAGCTGGTGAGGCGCTGGATTGGATTGCACGGTTTAAAAATGGCGCCCTTCGGTCGGCGCTCAGTTGAGAAAAAGCGCGCGAGCGGTCGGTGGTCGAGAACGCATTAGCGTCATAACGCGGATATGAGACTAGTGCCAGCACTTCTCCGGTATGGGGGCGCAGAACAACTACCGAACCAATGCGTTCTCCGAGTGCCTCCTCGGATAGTTGCTGTACGCTTCTATCGATAGTAAGCACCAAGTTATTACCGAGTTCCGGAGGAATGTCATCACGACTCCCCTCACCTACTTGCCGACCACGTGCATCGACCATGCGAAATCGGCGGCCATCTGCTCCACGCAAAAGCTGGTCGTACTGCTGCTCAATACCGCTCTTGCCTAACACCGATGTTGCTGTATAGCCACGGTTATACAGCACCTGAAGTTCCTCAGGAGTTATGTCGCCTACATATCCGAGTATGTGCGCCATGGAATCACCGTTCACATAACGTCGAACAGGTTTACTCTCCCAGAAAACTCCTGGAAAGGCATCTATGCGTTCCGCCAGACTGGTGATTGTATCGTAGGGTACTCCACCTTGTATCTCAATCGGTTGATATACTCCATACCGGGCGGTTGGAACTCGTCTGTGAATCTCCGCTACGCTAATCCCAAGGATGCTAGCCAGACGCTCGAATACAGCATCGTGCTCTCCACGCGGAACATTAAAGGGATTAACATAAACCGCAAATGAGTCAACATTTACCACCAAAGGTTCGTCGTAATGCCGATCAAAAATCTGACCACGTACCGCTGGAATAACAGAACTCCGCTGAGTGACCTGTTCGGATCTCATGCTGTAGAAGTATCCGTCAACGATTTGCAGTGAAAATAAGTATCCTATGTATAAAAGGAACATCATGATGAAAAAAATGAGCAATACCACCATGCGAAGGCGGGATACAGAACTGGTACCAGGAGGATTGAAGGGTGCCATTAACGGAAGCCTCCACGTTGTTGAGTATGAAATATCCCCATCATGGACATCAACGCAAAAAGAAGAGGGGCCAGAAGCGCAGTCAGCCCGATCTCAATCCAAGCGCGCGAACTTAGCAGCCCAATACTCGCAGTCTCAATTGAGAATACGCCAGCCAGAGCTCCTGCCGTCAGGATCTTCACTAGAGTTGCCAGAAACAATGCTACAAAAGGAAGAACGACACCGTCAAGCACAATTCGGTCCTTTGTCGCGCCAAACACGAAACCGATCACGGTGTAGATAAATGCGAAAAAGCCCAAAGGAGCAAGGCTCAGAAAATCAAGAAGCAGACCAGTGAAAAAACCGGCAATCTGACCTGGAAATGAACCATTACGATGCGCAAAGAACACAAGGATAATGAGAGCTAAATCTGGAATAACAGCTGCTGGTGACACAAAGCGCAGCGCATTCGTCTGGAGTATCCCCATGAGAGCAGCAAGCAGAACAGCACGTACAATTTTCCCAATCACTGGTAGCTATTTCCAATCTGACTGTTCATTTCCAAACTTCCGCCGTCACTAGGGACAATCACGAGTACGTACTCCAAACGGGAAAAGTCGACCACGGCGCCGAGCTCAAGCTCCAGGGAAGTTTCATATGGTTGTGAACTTATTGACCGTACCCGACCAATTCGGATTCCCGCCGGAAAGATTTCACTCATTCCACTCGTGACAACAACATCGCCATAGCCAATCTCGCCGCGCGTTCCTTCAGGCACATAGCGCATGAGTAGAACATTGTTGCCAATTCCGCCACCTGAAACCAGTCCCTCATGCCGCGAGCTCTGTAGCCTTGCCGCAACAAATGACGCACTATCGAATATTGGGCGCACAATGGAACTAGTAGAACCCACATGGGCAATACGGCCCACCAATCCCTCACCGTTATCCTGAACCGCAATCACAGGTAGATCAACCCGCATTCCATCTCTGCGACCCTTGTTGATACTGATGGTAGAGAAGAAATTTCCTGGATCTTTGCCAATTACGCGGGCCGGAATGTTTCTTGTTTCAAGCTGCTGGGAAAAGCCGATCAACTCTCGCAGGCTGTCTAACTCCTGACGCAACTCGACAAGGTCCTGTTGGGTCGCCTCATACTCAAGCAACTGCTCAAGAAGCGCCTCGTAGTCACTTCGAAGGTTCCCGAGCTCACTGACCGAGCCGATTGTTGATGAGACTCCACCAGCGACCCATGCAGTGCTCTGTTGCACTATACCGACTATACTGAGACCCAGCTCACCAAAACCACCCCGTGTAGGGCTACTCTGAAAAACCAGCATCAAGGTTGCGCTCAGTAGCAATGCGGTTAGTGATACGCCGGTGCCGTGGTTATGTATGAGTTCACGAAACCTACGCACAATCAACCAGCCTTAGAGTCGGTTATATATGCTGTGTCGCGCGTTGGCATTTTTACTACGTTCACGCTCGAAATACATTCCAGCACCCAGCGCAACGCAGTTTAACGGATCTTCGGCTTTGAAACAAGGAACGCCGGTTTCGTTGGCAATGAGAGTATCCAAACCTTTAAGCAAAGAACCTCCGCCGGTCATGACAATTCCACGTTCGACGATATCAGCAGCTAACTCCGGTGGTGTTTGCCCCAGAGTACGCTTAATCTCCTCAACAATCGCGGTTATGGGCTCCTGAAGGGCCTCACGAACCTCAACACTGTCAATTTCAAGACGTCTTGGGAGCCCGGTAATGGCATCCGTGCCTTTGATCTCCATCTTCTCAATTTTCTTGTCAGGAGAAGCATTCCCTATCTTTTTCTTGAGTTCCTCAGCTGTTCCTTCACCAATTATCAAATTATGAACCGTTCGGACATGTTTAATAATGGCTTCGTCAAACTCATCACCACCAAGCCGAATAGCGTTGGTAACAACCATTCCACCCAATGAAATTACCGAGATCTCGCTTGTGCCGCCGCCAATATCGCAGATCATGTGTCCTGCTGGCTCATAGATAGGAATATTCGCACCAATTGCCGCTGCAAGTGATTCTTCTATTACCTTGACCTCACGAGCCCCTGCCTTGTAGGCACTTTCCTCAACAGCACGACGCTCTACCTCAGTTATGCAGGAGGGAACGCCCACCACCATCCGCGGTTTCACAAGCCAACGCCGTTGCACTACCTTGGCAATGAAGTAACGAATCATCTTTTCGGTTGTCTCAAGGTCAGCGATGACACCGTCTCTCAACGGCCGAATCGCAATAATGTCACCCGGTGTTTTCCAAAGCATTCGCTTTGCTTCTTCACCGACAGCTACGACTTTTTTGGTACCACGCTCCACCGCGACAACCGATGGTTCACTCACTACTATACCCTTACCTCGGATATAGATAAGGGTGTTGCATGTACCGAGATCAATTCCAATATCTGTAGAAAACGCATCGAAAAGATTAGCCAGTCCCATAGGACCCTCCGCTATTAGTTGTTCTGCAAACTCTGAAGTGCATCTACATGGCGTGGTTCGATACGAACCGCCTCCCGCCACTCGTAGCGAGCACGCTCCCTATCACCCCGGGCACTGTATATCTCACCAAGAACAAAGTGCGCATCTGCAGACTTGGGATTATCCTGCAGAACGAGCCTCATTTGCTCCTCAGCTTCATCGTAATCTCCGCTCATATGCAGCAATTCACCCAGCCGAATACGTGCCTGCTGTTGCAGATACTCGTCAGAGCTAACGCGGACAGCCTCACGAAAGCTTCGTTGAGCTTCCTCGTTACGCCCCACCTGCATCCTCGTAGCACCGAGGGTGTAATACAGAAGGTCGTCCGGATTCAACTCTACCGCACGTTCAAGATGATACACACTCTCTTCATACTCGTGCCGCCGTGCATGGGCAAGGGCCAAATACTCATGTGTATCGGTGGACTGGTAACCACCATCAAGACTTGCGCTCAAATACTCAATTGCAAGGTCGTCGTAGTAGACTCCCTTGTGGAAATATGTTTTCCCAAGGATATACTGCAACTCACTTTGCATTTCCGGTCTACCATGAAGTTTGGCCTTACGCAGCCGCACTACTGCTTGATTCATGTAATCATGCTGGATCTCAGTTTCAATTTGATCTATTCCCATGTAGAAATATGCAAACCCCGAAAGCAGCAAGGATTCATACTCAAGCGGCTGATCCTCAAGTCGACGATTGGAAAGCTCAACGAGATCGCCGTAGGCTTGTTCCCCCCAAAGGCGCACCAACTCATCATTACTGCCTACCTTGACAGACGGCAATGAACCAAGACGTCCGCCCATGAAAACAAGCGCGGCTAGAACACCGATTAGGAGAACTGCAACTGCAAGGAACACTGTAACGGGTGCAATACCGTGTGGGGCCTTGGTTCCGGCCTCTGAAACGCGAAATCGCCCTTCGGGGTCTCTCATGCTGAATCCACCGCCATTTAATTACAGTTTCGGTAAAAAGTCAATCGAACCTCAGTCTTCTTACTGGCGTAACAACAGGAAAGCACGCGGAATCTTGGGCGGTTCGGAGCGAAGCAGGCCTATAAGCCGGGTTCTGTACGGTCATTCGGGCCTTGACCCAAAGGATCGCGAACGTCATCTCTCTACGCCAGCCGTCACCGACCGACTCCAGCAACCTACCCGCGGGCGTATGAGCGAGCAACTCACCCGCTGCTTGGCCTTGCTCCCGACGAGGTTTACCTCAGCACGATGAGTTGCCTCATCGCCGGTGAGCTCTTACCTCACCATTTCACCCTTACCCTAAACTCCCGTAGGCGTCGAAGGCGGTATCGTTTCTGCGGCACTTTCTATCCCGTAAACGGGTCCGGGCATTACCCGGCGTCGTGCTCTACGGAGCCCGGACTTTCCTCCCGCTACAACCCACTTACGTGAGCGCAACCAGCGACGTTCCGGCCTGCCTCGCTCCCAGCCGCCCAACATAGGGCGACCTTCATTCGGAACGCGTTCTAATCTTCTTCTTCCTCTTCTTCTTCCTCTTCATCCTCGTCGTCGAACTCTTCATCGTCCTCGTCGAAGTCGTCGTCATCCTCGTCAAGTTCCTCATCTTCCTCAAGTTCTTCTTCGTCGTCAATGTCGTCGTCGTCCGAACTTGTGAGGTCAAGAGGCTCCTCATCCAGAACATCTACATCATCAAGACTATCCTCGTCATCCTCGCCAATACGTTTTCCGGGCAGATCATCATCATCTTCCATGTCGGCGAACTCATCCATGAGATCAACCAAACCTTCGGAGTCATTACTTTGATACAGAGCCTCGTCTTCGCCAAGGTAGAAAACAATCTTACTACAATATGGGCAGAATCGGATCTCATCCCCGCGGCGAACGTCGTTCACGAATTGATTGGAAAGAATCATCTGACATCCGGTGCAAACACCCTTTCGGAGGGAAACAATGCCTTCACCTTCCTTACTCCGAATGATGCGTTCGAACTTGAATAGGAGGTCGTCCTCCAAACCAGGCGTAAGCTCCTTCTCTTCCATCTGAAGCTCAGCTAGCTGGTGCTCGCGGGACTCAATTTCTTGCTTAATCTTTTCTTGTTCCTCGGACAGTTCTTGTTCCTGGCTTTGGATCATTTGCTCTTCGCGTTCCAGTTCGGCACTTGTTTCGCCAAGCACCTTCTCTTCGCGTTGGACATCTTTGCGTAGGTTCTGCTCACGTTCAGAGGCCTCGCGAATCTCCTTGTCAAGCGCCTCATACTCACGCTGGGTCTTTATTTGATCCATTTGCTGTTCATGTTTTTCTCGATCACGCTCAGCCTCTTCCATTTGAAGACGCAAGTCGCGTATCCTATTTTTTACTTCTTCATAATGAGCATTTTTCTCTATATAGCTACGCTTGAGACGACTCACGAGCTCAGTCTTTGTAGATAGAGCCCGCGGAAGATCCTGGATCTCCGATTCAATGCGAAACTTTTCAGATAATACGCTCTGTAATGAACGTAGTCGCTCGATAACGTCTTGTACAACCACCCTACTTTACTCCTTCTATCAGCCTATTGGTCTAAGTAATCTTTGAGGCGTCGGCTGCGTTTTGGATGTCTAAGCCTACGCAAAGCTTTTGCCTCAATCTGCCGAATGCGCTCGCGTGTGACGTTGAAGTACAAACCAACTTCCTCAAGCGTAAGTGAGTATCCATCTTCAAGTCCGAAACGCATTTTGAGCACTTCCTGTTCACGTGCTGGCAACGACCCAAGCACGCCTCGCAGTTGTTCCTGCAAAAGCGTGAAAGCAGTCTGATGTGCCGGGTTCTCTACATCTTTATCCTCAATAAAATCTCCCAGTGAGGAGTCTTCTTCTTCACCTATGGGAGTCTCAAGCGAAATGGGCTCGCGCGCAACATTTTTGACCGACTTTACGCGACTAACCGTCCATCCAAGTCGTTCTCCAATTTCCTCGTCGGTGGGCTCACGACCCAACATTTGCATAAGCTGCCGAGACTCGCGAACTACCTTATTGATCTGTTCAATCATGTGTACAGGAACTCGAATTGTCCGAGCCTGATCGGAAATGGAGCGAGTAATGGCTTGGCGAATCCACCATGTTGCATATGTTGAGAACTTGTATCCTTTTCTATACTCGAACTTCTCAACCGCCTTAATCAGTCCTATATTTCCTTCCTGCACAAGGTCAAAAAAGTGCAAGCCACGGTTCGTATACTTCTTGGCGATACTCACTACAAGCCGCAGGTTTGCCTGAATCAGGCGATCCTTGGCGTTCTGCATCATGGTCTTGCCGCGAATAATCTCTTCCGACATCGACTGGATTTCGTCAATGCTGTTTTCGAAGTCGATCTCAAGGGCCTTGAGCTTCTTCTCAGTTATCTGGATCTGACGAATCTTCTCCTTGATTTGATCCGAAGTCAGCCCCAATTCCTCTTCAATTCGTAGGCGATCTGCCGTCATTGCGAGGCCACGGCCCAATCCACGAAGCTCTCTCATGTTCGAAACGCGCAGACGCTTTTCAATGCGTTCCTGCTCACTCCGATACTTTTCTATTTTACGAGCCGCATTAATGAACTTGTCGCTGAACTGAAGAATCTCTTCTTGTTGGATTTCAATATCTTGAATGCGAGCCATAAGGGCTTTTCGCCGCTTCTGTAGTTGTACATCGGTAAGAACGTCCTCACCTTTTGCAACTATTCGATTCTTGACTTCAAAATAGCCTTTCAGATCTGCGACAACCTCACGTAGCGCGTCCCTATAACATTGCGAAAGTCGCCTGCGCTCAGCAAGAAACTCCGAGATCTCCTTCTTGGACATATTCATTTCGCGGGGATCTCGCTTGGAAAACGCCCGCTGCGCCAAACCAAAGAGTTCGGGGATAATCATGCCGGAACTGCGAATAACATCTTTAATGATGTTTTCGCCCTGCTCCATGGATTTCGAGAGTTCAACTTCCTGCTCGGCCGTGAGCAAGTTTTCCTTGCCAATCTCCCTTAGGTAAAGACGAATTGGATCGTCTACAACATTATCTTTGTCAGAAACAACAACCTTTTTCTTCTTGGTCGGTTTTTCGGTTACGGTGTCCACAACATCCTCATCGACCACTCCGACCTCCTCCAAATGCACATTGTGTTTAGCTAGTATACTGATAACTTCCTCAATTTTTTCTGAGTTAACGACTGAGTCCGGCAAGAAATCGTTCACCTCGTCATAGCTGATGCCATTTTTATTCTTTGCGTATGCTATAAGCTTAACTATAGCTGGGTCATTTTGCAAATCGCTCATCCAATGATGTCCTTCACACGGGCCAATTCTCGGTCAATATCGATCTTTTTTTGAAGCAGTTCCTCTTCACGTTCCCTACGGTCGCCTTCTCGACTACGCTGCAGTCTCCGCAACTCGACGTCTATTTGCTGTTGTTTCTCCTTGAAACTCCGCTCGCGAATACTTCGTGCGCCCTCTGCAATAAGTAGGTGACCTTCACCAACGAACTCTTCAGATGCCAGTTTTTTCACCAGCATGCGCCTTAACCCTTCGTCTGGAATGCGTTCAAGAAGTCGTTCCACTGACTGTTCTTCACTACGATAAGCTTCCTCAAGCGCGATATAGAGCTCCTTGGCTCTATCATCTTTGAGGTCCTGAAGGTTCACCACACGACGCAAAAAGCTAAACTCATCTCTGTTTGCGGCTGCTGCCAAGAGTACATAAAGATCAAGCGAGATATGGTCTTCTCTTGACCCATAGCCTGATTTCTGTGATATGGATTGAACGTCCGATCCTTTCCTCCCCCGTTGAAAATCCTTGCGCACCGCCTGCGGGTCTACTCCAAGCGCGTCACCTAACGCACTAAAAAAGGTTTCGCGACGCACCTCCGAACGTATCCTATCAATATAGGGGAATACTTTGTTTAGGGCAATATGCCGGCCGCCCGCCTCTTGAATGTCTATACCGTTAACAGCGTACTCCACCAAAAAGTTTATGATATGCGGAGCCTCGCCGAGCAGTGCTCGCAACGCATCTCCCCCCTTTTGGAGAGCGATATCGGCCGGATCCTTTCCTTCCGGTAGCAACACCGCACGGCAATCTAGACCAATTTCTTCGCACACGAGCGCTGCCTTCACTGCGGCCTCCACGCCTGCTTTATCGCCGTCGAAGCAAATAAGGGCTTCGTCTGCTACTCTCGCAAGACTCTTTGCTTGATCAAGGCTGAAAGCAGTACCCAAAGGTGCAACGGCGTTCACTAATCCCGCCTGGTGCAACGCAAGTACATCGAGGTATCCCTCTACAAGGATAAAGCGTTTATGCTTGCGAATCTCGGAATAGGCTTTGTCGAGTCCATAAAGTAGCTCCCGCTTGCGAAAAACCTCCGACTCGGGTGAATTCAAATATTTCGGCTCACTACCGTCTAGTGTTCGAGCGCCGAAACCGACGGTCTCACCAAGCTTATTGCGTATAGGAAATATCACTCGATGTCTGTAGACCGCATAACGCGGATTATTTCGAGAAAACAGCCCGGTGCCTGCAAGAAAATCCTCGGTATATCCTTTACGTTTTAAGAATTGGAACAACCAAGCGCCGTCGCTCGGGGCGTATCCGAGGGCGAACTCTTGGATGATGTCTGACGACACCCCTCGTTCCTCCAGATAACGTCGTGCTTCCTGGCCTTCGTTTCGTTCGGTCAGTAAAAAATGGAAGCTGTTAGCAACTCGCCCCAAAAGATCCTTGGTTGAACGCAGCAGGCGGTGTGCCTCGTCTTGTTCAGGTGTGTGGGCATCAAGCTCGATGCCAGCCTTTTCGGCCAACTGTCGAGCAGCCTCAGGAAAACTCAGCCCCTCCAACTCCATAAGGAAAGTGAATACACTTCCGCCTTTCTGACAGCCAAAGCAGTAGAAACTGCCTCTCTCCGGGTTAATGGTGAATGAAGGTGTCTTTTCATGATGAAATGGACAACAAGCCCAGTACCGACCACCCTTGCGTGTAAGCTGCACGTACTCACCCACGACAGCCACAATATCCGTCCGCGCACTAATCTGTTCAACCAGATGGTCAGGTATTCTCACTCATGCCTCAATTCTCTTCACAACGGTCGGCTGTTGTATTTCCCACCAATACTAACGGGTTCCACGAAGATACAGCACGGCAGCTTCGCTATGTTCATACAAACTTCGCGAAAAATGATGTCGATCGGCTCCCGGACCCCGCAGAACGAAGAACCAGTAGTCGCTTTCCGCAGGATGAAATGCAGCATTGAGGGCCGTCTGGCCCGGGTTTGAAATTGGCCCGGGCGGCAAACCGACATTCCGATAAGTGTTGTATGGTGAAGCCCGCTCCAAATCACGGTAAAACAAACGTGACGGATGCGCGAGCCCTTCTTCCTCTGTCATTACGTAAACAACCGTGGCACAGGACTCTAGTCGCATGTTCGCATCAAGGCGATTCTGGAAGACACTCGCCATGAGAGGCGCTTCGTCGGGGCTAATGTACTCCCTTTCAATTATGGAAGCCAGCACTACCCGTTCATGTATGAACTCGGGACTCAGCGTTTCATACTCGGGGTATATGTCTTCAAGCACACCGAGAAACCGCTCCACCATGTGTGCAGCTACCCGCTCGGCAGGAAAGTCCTCTACAAAATAGTAGGTATCCGGATACAAATAACCTTCAAGTGAGTTTGCCGTGATACCAAGTGATGCTGCAAAATCCTCATCATTCACAACTGCGATAAAGTCTGACGCAGCAAGGATTCCGTGTTCTTCCAGCCGTGCAGCGATACGCCGTATGGTCCACCCTTCTGGGATGGTGACTCGCTGGAGAACCTGTCGCCCGGTGGTCAAGATCTCGTGAATCTGCACTGCGCTCAGATCGTTCGACAATAGATAACGCCCGCTTTGTAAGCGCCCATCGGTACCACGCAGTCGACTCACTATTCTGAGAATCTCTGGACGCCGCAGAAGTCCCTCTTCATGCAGGCGTGTGGCCACTCCTGTGAGGGATTCTCCCGAATCGACCCGAAAACTGACCTCTTGGGGCACACCTCTTACCTGCGGTGTATTAAGGAAATACAGTCCATAGAAGGCCGCTGCTCCAACCACAATCAGCAGCACAAGCGAAAGACCGAGTACTCGCACTACATTACGCATAAACGAAACCTAAAAGCACTAAGCTCCCACCTTATCGAATGAGAATAAACTCGACCCGTCGGTTCTTCCACCTTTCATCCAGGTCGGTGTGGGGAACTATAGGTTCGGTACCGCCTCGTCCAACAGCGCTCAGCCGCCGCGATGCGATTCCCCTCTCCACCATTGCCTCCTTAACGGACTCTGCCCGAGCCAAGGACAAGGGTTGCAACTCCTCGCGTTCCTCACGTTCGGTACCACTAAGATTCACGGCGTGCCCCTCTATCTGTATGCTGTACATACTATATCGGGTAAAGATTTCTGCTAACCGATTCATGATAGCCAGATTTCGCGCACCACGCTCATCTATGGGTTCAATGATGAGCTCTGGACTGTTCGGAGCAAAAGTAATGTTCGCAATTTGCACCCTCAAGCGATCACCATCACGAATAACAAGGATGTCGATCGGAATAACGCCCTCTACGATGGTTGTTTTCCCGAGCACGTCGGTTACCGTCAGCACATATGGATAGTCCTCGGCCGATATAACCAGTTGACCCGACTCGGATCGACCGTCCCAGATAAGGGTATCTGAGGGGCGACCTCGCCCACTGAACTCTCGGAAGAATCGATCGTTACGATCAAAGATCTCGAAACTCCAAAAGCCAATCTCGCTTCTATTCTGTATATTAATGGAGATGCCGAGCTCGTCATCCACGCCGTCGTCGTCAGGCGAGAAAGGCAGTGGGTCCAGCTCCACCCCGACTCGAGGCGGCGAGACGTCTAACAAGAAGCTTTCACTCATCGCACGTGGACGGTTGCCCTTCTCATAGTCTACAGACACTCGTGCCGTGTATCGCCCCTCAAGGATCTCTCCATCGGCACCGCGACCGTCCCACTTCCACTCGTTTATGGGGCCGAGCGAATCTCCACCACGGCGAAGAACGCTCTGTCCGCTCTCATGTACCAGTTCCATCTCCCAGGATGCTATGCCTTCCGGGAGACCCAGGTACGATGTAATGGTAATTGCATCACGGAATCCGTCTCCGTTAGGAGCGAATGCGCCGTATTCGGCGGTAAGAAATAACGGGGTCGGTCGCGTATCAACACGGAGAGCTTGGGTCTCAACCCGAGTAGTGTTTCCAGCTCGGTCGGTTGAACTCACCGAGTAGAGATAGTCGCCGTCGGGAACCCGGTTGCCAGCTTCATCGGTAGCGTCCCACACAAAGCTCTCGGGCGGGCCTTCCCAGAACAGACTCTTGACCAGATCACCGCCCGCAGTTCGTATCTCGCCTTCCCAGATCTCTTCAATGGAGCCGCTTTGACGTATCTGCACAGTATCCCGGTTTCCGTCGCCGTCGGGGGAGAATAAGGTATGCTCCGGCTCAACGGTCACTCGCGGATAGACAGTGTCAAGTTCGAAACGTGAGGTGTGTGCGGTTTCTCTGTTGCCGTTGGCGTACAGCATGTCGAGTCGAGTGCGGTAAAGTCCGTCGTTTACCGGCAATCCGTCGCTACCGCTACCATCCCAGACATAGGCATCCCGCATGCGATCCTGGCCACTAAAGCTACGGACGATTTCCCCGTCTTCATCCAAGACTTCCAGCCGGTACCAAACTATATCTTCATTACGCTCAAGTCGCGGGAAAAACCGTATCGTGTCCCGTGTTCCATTTGCATTTGGGCCAAATGCACTAAACTCTGCACTGATGTAGACCTCGGTCTCGGCTGTGTCTAGCCGCACCACAACTTCGTTGGATCGGCCATAGTTTCCAGCTCGGTCGGTGGCCTCAATGAAGTAGCGATAGAGGCCGTCAGGCGCCGGAGTGCCATCTTCTGCACGACCGTCCCATTCAAAGCGGAAGGCCGCGCGGTCTCGCCAACGGAACTCCCGCACTCGCTCCCCGGCTTCGTCAAGAAACACTCCCGTCCACTGTGGCTCGACGGAACTCTCCTGAAAGAATAACGCGGTATCAAGTACGCCGTCGCCATCTGGCGAGAAAACCGGGGTTTCAACCTGCACCGAAGCGGTGGGCGGAGTAAGATCCAACACAAACTCAGGCGTGATTGACTCAGGACGATGTCCGTTTTGATAAAAGGCCCTGAACTGGGCATGATATGCGGCTTCAGGCAAAACGTTACCTGATTGATTTCTTCCATCAAACACAATGAGGTCTGGCACCTCGGTTTGCCCATTCCAGGAGCGAACGGTGCGTCCTTGTGTGTCCCGGATCAGGAGTTCCCAGCGCTGTAACGAAGCACGTATCGGTACCGAAAGCGAAATCCGCACCTCATCGTTGCGACCATTATTGTTTGGCGAAAAGTATCCAGTGTTAATTGAAGCAGATATCGGAGTCGGTGTCGTGTTCAGAAGAATATTGCTCAATCCCTCGACAGTGGTGTTACCAGCGCGGTCTGTGCTTTGTATGCGATATCGGTAGATTCCATCAGGAACCAGTCCGGCATCTTCGTCAAGCGCGTCCCAGGTAATGTTTACTGGTGCTTCATTCTCAAACACGAATCTTCTGACAACGGTTTCCGAGTCATCTATGAACTCTGCCGTCCAACGGTCTTCGAGCGACCCACTCTGCTGTATAGTAAACTCATAGCTTAGTCCGTCATCACTGAGGACGAAGCGCCGATCCTCGGAACTTGGGATTTCCAATTCCAGCTGTGGCGGCGTTGTATCAACGGTCACCAGCTTGGGCCCCTGCTCGTCAAGATTGTCGTTATCATCCCAGGCCGAAAGGTACAACAGGTAGTCTCCATCTGGAGCGCGTGCACCAGCATTGGTGGTGCCGTCCCAGCGCAAAGACTCTGGGATATCCACCCCCGCCCGCGCAGCAAGTAGTTGTTCGGTAAAGGTGCGGAAATCTCGCTCCGTAGGGCGTGGATCACGATGCCTTATCTCACGAACGATATTTCCGTCGATATCCTCAACGCGTAGCACATATCCCATGACATAGCGCTCGTCGGTAATGGAAATTCCGAGGTCGAAGTAGTCGTTCACTCCATTGTTGTTGGGGGAAAAGTACACCTGATCCCGGTAGTCGGTGCGAATTACAGGCGGGTTGCGATCAATAACGCCTAAGGGAACATTCACACCTGCAGAAAAGGCCCATACATCTTGATACAAGGGTGCCGCCGAGGTCCTCGTTCGAATTTCTCCGCGTCGATCTGCGTCGCTGCTCTGGCCGTGCACCCCTGAATTATTCTCAGCAGCTGGCAGGCCTAGGTTAATTCCTACCCCAAAAGATGGCAGAAAACTGCGCCTTTCAGCATCCGGGAAGTCCACAGTTTGACGAAGGTCTATTTGCCAACCTGCAAAAACGTCAAATACCTCGCCAAAACTCACGGTACTACCAAGGTTCAGCCGCGCATTCTGGAAAAAGGGAAAGCTCAAGTCGCCTGACAGATCAATCTCAAGCCTGTCGGTGCTCAGAGGCGTGAAGCCAATTCCAAAGGCCGGAGTGAATGAGGAGGGAAAACCAGTACGACCAGACACCGGGTCATAGAAGTTACCCAAGTTTTTCAGTGCGGCGCCAAAACGAAAATTTGGTAAGGGCGCAAAGGGGCCTCCATACTGAATGAAACCGATATCCAGTCCACCGGCTACTCTCGTTCGATCTGCATTTCCAGCGTAAATGTTCAGACCTGCGCCCACGAGCAGGTCATCAAAAACCTCTTTCGCGGCCGAAACATGTGCCGCGCCTCCTGTCCCGAGGCGCATATCGTCAAGTTCGCTCCTCAAAAACTGCGCCGAACCCGAAAAAACCCCATACCGGTTTGGGAAGGCCGCACCGGCCGAAACCACGTGCCCGTCCAGTCCCTGTCCGCCAAAATCATTGAGTCCGACGTAAGCGAGGTCCAGTGTGGTTCGTTGCGTACGAGCGCCAGCAGCCGGATTCATTATAGAGGCAGTTGGACTCTCGGTACCGGTTACGCTAAAGCCGCGCCCCAATAAGAGTGGTGAGATAAACTGATCCCGATCCTCACCACCGGTTGCAGGTCTGTACTCTGCCGATAGCTGTGGACTCACGAGCAGCACGAGTACCATAACAAGAGCCGCGCCAGAAATACGACGATACACTGAGTTTCGTTTCATTGAGCTTCTTCCTATAGCCGAGAGTTTACCCGTCCTTGGTGCTGGAGCCACCACCATGGGAACTATCGGAATACGTGTGTCTTAGCTGTTCCATCTCTTCGATTGAAAGCCGTCGAAATAATTCTTGTTCCGCACGCGAGAGAAACTCTTCAAGACATTCGTCAAGCTCAGCTTCACGTTCACGTAGAAAAAGATATAACCCAACCAGTTCGCGGAACTCCAGTTGCAGGCAGCTGTCGAGTCCCTTGCGGCCGGAACTCATACCGTGATTCGACTCCCCTCACGGCTGAGTTCAATGTGAAGCTCGTGGCTACTGGACTTAATTGCGTACGCGCGTGCCGATTCAAGATTCTTGACAAGTCGTTTGTCGCTGTATCTAGGTTCATGATGAAACATAAAGAGTCTTTTAACCTTCCACGTCAACGCAAAATCAACCGCGAGACTGAACGCACTGTGCCCCCAGTTGTACTTCTCAATGGCCTCACCAAGAGTATACTGCGTGTCCAGAATAAGAACATCGACACCTTCAAAAAAGTCACGATTTGCCGGTGATCTTTCAAAGTCCTCGTTTTGGAGCTCTGCGTCACTAGCATAAACAAAGCTTCTACCTTGATAATCCACTCGGTACGCATAGGCACCACCAGGATGATTCATAAGACGATATCGTACTCGAGCACCTGATACGAGCAGTTCTTTCTCTCGCAGCACATGAAACTCCATACGCTCGGTCATTTTACCTTCCATTGTCACCGGGAAAAACGGGTGCTGCATGTGTGAGCGCAGATTTTTCTCGAATGTCTCTACAGGACTGAAAAACCGAATGCGAGATGAAGGGTTGTAGGCTGGACCAAAAAAAGGCAGCCCCTGTACATGATCATAATGGAAATGAGTAAAGAAGAGATTGATGCAGTCCTCGCTGTAACCACGGCGGGCCCAGTCTTCGGCAAGCTGTATAATGCCGGTTCCAGCGTCAAACACAATGCACTCAGTATCACTGAGCCGGAGTTCAACACATGGCGTATTTCCACCGGCGGGCCGGAAAAGCCAGTCCGGAAGTCCAAGCAGAAACCGTTCCCTACTCTGCGCGTCTTCGACATCACTACTCTGAATACGATGAACCACCGTTGAAATCTTGCTACGGAGCTCGTCAGGTGTCATTGGGCGGGGATGAGATCCTCGGGCTCCCCAAAATCGCACTTCCATCTCAACCGCCTCTGTGGGAAGTATCAAGCTCTATCAGACGTCTTAGTCGAGCCTGATGGAGCCAGTCGTCAATTTCATCTGAGCTATGAAGAGTACCGGTGTTGATCCCAGGGCAATGCTCGGACTCAGCTTGCCAACTCTCAACGGACTCAACCACCGAAGCCCAGAATGGATAACTTCGACACTGCAAAGGCCGCACCTCGTAGATCTCACAGCCGTTTTCCGACCAGAAAACACAGTCGTAATTGGGCCGCTCATCAATAGTAATTCGTCGCACAGTACCAATATCGACATTGCGACAATATCGCGCAAGGAATTCGGCTCTTCCTATGCGAAGATACTGCGGGATTCGGACAATGTCCTCTTCAGCGAGAAAGACTAAGCCGGGATCATGTCTACAACAGTGCGAACAACGATTGCACTCAAATCTGAGTCCGTTGCTGTGTAAATACTCCCCGGAACCTTGTTGTCCTGTATTCATGTGTAGTTTTCTCAATAAAGCCGGATGAAATCCGGTAGGCGGGTGTACAACGGCCCTAGGGGCCGTGCATACGAATCAAAATGGTCTCAGGTTTATGGGGAGTGAAGGATTCGAACCTTCGAAGGCTGAGCCAACAGATTTACAGTCTGCCCCCTTTGACCGCTCGGGAAACTCCCCTGGTGAAGCGACACCATACCAACAACGAGCCGCTCCGTCAAGCCATCTGTCGGATTCGAACCGACGACCCCGAGATTACAAGTCACGTGCTCTGACCAACTGAGCTAAGATGGCGTGCTGATGTGCGAGCGAAAAACTACACCATTCGAGCTTCTGCTGTCAAGCCCCTCAGATCACATTACCCCGCTGTGTCGAGCCATGGTACAGCAAGTTCGGGTAAGGGAAATCCAGGAGTTGAGATAAGATGAGTAGTATCGGCTCCCACTACAATCATGTGTTCAAACTGCGCCGTAGGAAAACCATCGCAAGTGACGTAACCGAATCCATCCTCCATCAGCTCAATCTTCCCGCTGCCGAAGGTAACTACCGGTTCAATTGTCAGCACCATGCCGGGCACCAACGGCACCCCAATATCCATCTCACCTGAGAATCGTATGAGAGGATCTTCATGGATATCACGACCGATGCCGTGACCACATAGTCTCTCCAGAACGCGACATCCCAACTCATCGGCGCGTTGTTGCACTGCTCTTCCAATGTCGTTAACCCAACCTCCAGCACGCGCAGCGCGCACCCCTGCAAGACTGCATTCCCAGGCCGCGGTAACAAGATTCCGATCGGCAGCGTTTGCTGGTTCAACTACATAACTCCATGCTGCGTCGGCGTACCAACCTTCATGTTCCGCCACCACATCTACGGTCAATACGTCGCCCGCTTGAAGTTGAGAAGCATCGGGCACACCATGCGCAGCAATGGCGCCAATTGAGACCGAAACCGTTCCCGGAAAGCCTCTGTAACCCTGTTGAGCTGGCTCCACCCCGTGAACCCGGAGGCGCGCTTCACAAAAGTCCGCTATATCGCTGAGCCTAAGTCCCGGTACAACCCGCTCACGCAGTTCAAACAAAACTCTAGCAACCGCTCGTGCAGGACGCTTCAGCCGTCCTATTTCTGCCGATGTCTTGAGTACCGGCTTATTCAAGTTCATAGCGACTACACTCCCGGTAAAAATAGGATCAGCAAAAAAGAAGCAGCAAGTGCCGCAACTGCAGACGCAACGCCTATGAGAATGGCGACCACGCTTCCCGATACGAGACCTCTGCGACGAAATATCGCACGCACAATTACACCCAACTGAAACCAGATAGCAAAGAGCATACTGAGAGGCGCAGTTATCCGCGCACCGCGCAACAAACTGAGTAGGGTTTCGTCGAGAAAGCTCTGGAAATTGCCAAGCGCGTAGAGTCCTATCAACAAAACCGTAAGCAACCAAAAGAACAGAGCAATGGCCGAGAGGCTTGCAACATAGAAACTCAGGAGATCCCCGGTCACGGGCTGGCTGCTTTTTTTTATGGCATTGTGTATCAACATTCGGTATTCCATAGTCTATCACACCTAAGACTTGCATCATGATAGTGTTGCTTAGTATGGTAGTCTCTCATGGGTATATCGGCGTTAATGCCCACGGTATACACTGTACTTACCAGACGGTGGCCGGGGCGGCATAATGCTGCAGGCATAGGGAGGAATCAGAGTGAAAGTGCGAACCACAATAACGATCCTTCTGCTCCTATCATTAACTGGCACCGTTTTTTACTTTGGATGGGTGCAGATCCTCCTTCCTGAGGACAGTTACGCGGTAGCGTTTACCAAGACAGCAGGATGGGATGAAGAAGTCATGGAGGCCGGTAAGTTCACTTGGCGTTGGGAAAGGGTCATTCCAACCAATATGAAACTCCACATATTCCATTTACAACCCCGCAGCGCGGTTGTAACTCACTCTGCCGACCTCCCCTCCGCGAAAATCTATAGCGAGTTCTTGAACAACGAAGCCGAATTCCGCTATGAACTTGAGCTGAGAATACAGTACACCATTGACCCGATGGATCTCCCTCGACTCGTTTCGGAAGGTGGACTCCGGCACGACTCGGTCGACGACTTCTACCAAACCCTTGAGTCGGGTCTCCATGAGCATATTGTCGAACTCACTCCAATTATTGTGAACAACACGACTCACAGCACCGATAGCGACCGGAGCGTTTTAGCCGCAACACAAAACCAACTCCGTCACGAGTTGGAACAGTTCAGGCCCGACATCCGCATTCTCAGTCTTGATATTACGAAACTCTCGGTACCTGATCTCGATCTCTACCACGATGCTCGCAAGAACTTTGCCGCAGTTCAGAGTTTTGTGACCCAAGCACGCGGCGAAGCACAGGCCGTTGCTATTCGTAGAGAGATTCTAGAACGCAGCCGCCTTGATATTCTTGAGCAGTACGGACGTGTACTGGCCGACTACCCCGAACTTCTCGACTACTTCAGGCTTCAGGGTGACAGTGGCGTTGATCTCCTTAATTTGGGAAGTCTACAGGTGACGGTGGACGATTAATTCGTGGAGTATTTCTTCAACTTTGAGAAGCTTGCCTACGTCACTGGAAAGAAACCTGAAGGATGCATTCTCTGCCTGATCCGCGACAAATCACCGGACGTGGTTAACCTTACGGTATACGAGACCGAGTCGTTCATAGTTTCGATTAATCTCTACCCCTTCAACCCCGGGCATCTTATGATTTTCCCTCGAAGGCATACGGTCGACATCAGAGACTTCACATCCTCAGAGAACAATGAACTGTCGCTCTTGGTAAACCAAACCCTCTCAGTACTCGACCGACTGTACAATCCAGCAGGCTATAACACTGGGTACAATATGGGAGCTGCGGCTGGCGCCTCAATTGACCACATCCACATGCATATCATTCCACGCTATCCACGCGAACTTGGAATAGCGGATTTGCTTGCTGGTCGCAGAGTCTTAGTCGAAAGCCCCATGGATTCCTCAATACGGGTTCGAGCAGCTTTCGCAGACTATTCCAGTTCGTAGGCGAAAAGAACTAAGCCTTAGTGACCCTCTTCAATAGCCACCAACTGAGTTATAAGCTTCCTGAGCATTTCCAGTTCCTCGGTGTGTTTCTTCAACTCTAATTCGAGACTGCTGCCAGGAGCCGCAAACTGCCTGTACTTCTCCGCCATGCTTGGCGACTGATTCCGCTGCAGCATTTGGAGCGCCGCCAGAACTTCTTCCAACAGTTCGAGACCCTTATCAATCAGGGTCCGGGCTTCTTTATCTCGCTGTAAAACCATGGCACGATAAGCACGCTGCTGTGCAAGGTCCTTCTCTACCGCATAGCGCACCCTGAAAAAAGCTTTTCCTTCATCTGCGTCCGGTGCAAAGGATTGATCAAATTTTTCGATCTTCTCCGCAATATCTTCAAGGCCAGCAGAAACCAGCAAAAGGTCGCGGCCGCCGCTTCTCAGGCGTATAGGAGTTATGCGATTCAGCACCCTCACGAACTCCTGCAATCCACCACGATATCGACGGACAATGAAGTTGTATAAGATATTGAGTGACTTCATATACTTGAAGGTTGGCAGACCCAGTTTCTGAATTGAAGCGTGAATAGTACTGCGATAATGTTCAAAATCCGGGGGGTCTTGACGAAAAATCCGGTCGATCATTCGACCAACAACTCCTAACCGCACGTCTTGAAACCTCTTGTCAAGTCTACCAAGAACACGAATTTTCAAGGCTGCATGATAGAATGCTTTGAGATTCAGTTTAGGCAAATATACCAAGAACCGGTAGTACGGGTCTTCGTGATACCATTTTATGAGTTCGACAAACGGAAAGTCTTGGTCCAGTTTGATAGCCGCATCTGCCAATTGATGGAGCGAGTCCTTGAACTGTTTCACCGCGTCGAGACTTATCGCTTCCACCCCGTCTTCAATCTCTTTGTAACTATCGGGCTCCTCTCGTTCATCATGGTTAACGGTGACGCTGTAGAGATAGTAGCGTATGAGTTCATCGTGCAGTTCAAATTTACTCCCAGATCGCTTGGCGTTATACAATGCAAAATAGAGTTGCTCTAAGCTCTCCATGACGGTAGCGAAAGACGCCGAGGAAAATTTTGGCGGTTCCTCACCGGGAGGTGCTAAACCAATATCAACCCGAAATAATACAAATAAATCTGAGTACGAGAACAGGCCAATATCGCGCATATAGTAGAGCGGCCAAATTCCATCTTCGAGATGCTTAAAAACATCCGGGTGTATGCCCTCGATGTACGCGTCTAGTCGCGAAAGCAATTCACGCCGTATCTCAGCACGACTCTCTTTCTCAAGAAAGACATCCTGTATGTCTTTCATAGTCATAAAATCATGAAGATCAGTTTTAGATTCAGGGATACGTTGCCGCAAAAGGTACTCTACCATCCCCTGAAAGCGTGAGACATTCTTCCAGATACCAATAAACGCCGGGATCACCGGATATGCGTTCCGATACAGAGAGTATATTCGGGTGGCACCTTCAGCCGATATTACGCGACTCTCTAGATCTAGATAACCGCCAACGCGGTTTTGAATACGAGACCCCATTCGATCCAGTTTCATCTTTAGGAATACAACGTCATCAGTCTTTGTTGAAGTGAGGCGCCGAAACCAGAAGACCAGACGATCCCAGAAGCCTAAACGTCCCATCTCCCTTTCAATAAGTCGTTTACGCTCAGTGCTTTGTAGTTCCGCAGCGTAACTGCTTGAACCGTTGTCGTCGCTTAAACTGAGACTTTCTCGAATCCGACGTTGAAGGGATTTCCTTTCGTCCTCATCCAGACTACGTGCTAATTGTTCAAATCCCGGCATTGGACTCATCTAGGTTCCCTCATGATTCATGGCTTCCCTCCACTATTCTCGGCAGCAATTCCCAACGCGGCAAGTCAACAGAGGTGAAGCAAAGCCTTTTTTGCGATTATTTCGTTCTAAACTCGCCGTCCCAACTGTTTCACAACCCAGTTTTCTCAAGTTATCAAGGAATGCGACTAAAGAATTTTTGTGAAACTCCGAGGATGAATACGAAGCCCTAAGAAAAGGGTTCAAATTCTCCGGACACGGATGTCCGGACCCGCGATTCCAAGGAGGAGTCATGATCATCAATCACAACATGAGCGCCATGTTCGCCCAACGCCAACAGAAGTTCAATGTACTGAACACCACCGGCAACATGGAAAAACTCTCTTCGGGTATGCGCATTAATCGCGCGGGCGACGACGCCAGCGGTCTTGCGGTCTCCGAGAAGATGCGCTCACAGGTTCGTGGTCTGCAACGCGCCGAACGAAACACCGCAGACGGCATTTCGTTGATTCAGACCACAGAAGGGTACCTGCAGCAGTCTCAGGACATCCTGCAGCGTGTTCGTGAGCTCGCGGTACAGGCCTCCAACGGTATCTATACCGACGAAGACCGTATGCAGATCCAGGTTGAGGTGTCACAGCTGGTAAGCGAGGTTAACCGCATTGCGTCACATGCGCAGTTCAACGGTATGAACCTCCTCACTGGACGGTTCGCTGCCGAAACCGGAACAAACGTCGTAACCGCCAGCATGTGGTTCCACATTGGTGCCAACATGGACCAGCGGGAACAGGTTTTCATTGGTACTATGACTGCCCAGGCTTTGGGTATTCAGAGCACCGACGGTCTTCCACACACCGCGACCTTCATCTCACTCTCCACTCCCGACCGTGCTAATGCAGCAATTGGTGTATTGGATGAAGCCTTGAAAACGGTGAGTAAGCAACGTGCAGACCTTGGTGCCTACCAAAACCGGCTCGACTATGCGCGTCAAGGACTCCTGGTTGGCGCCGAGAACCTGCAGGCCGCTGAGTCACGTATACGTGACACCGACATGGCCGAAGAGATGGTGAGTTTTGTACGAAACCAAATTCTGAACCAGACGTCCAACGCAATGCTTGCCCAGGCTAACCAGCAGCCCCAAATGGTATTGCAGTTGCTGCAGTAAGCTCAAACACCCGTCGGTCCGCCGATATCGTTTGAGGAGGGGTTGTCCATTAACGTGGACAATCCCTTTTTTTATGCTCTATGCACCCTTCCCGCAACAGTTATTGTTAGGTCATAATAAAACTATGACACCTGATCTTGAACTTATTCCCTACCCATGCAACCGACTTCCTCAGCGTCTACTTGAGGCTTGTCGCATTATGATTGAGGCGGAATACCAGGTGTATTTAGTTGGTGGTGCCGTACGTAATCTTGTTATGAAACGGCCACCTTCCGACTTTGACCTCGCCACCGACGCTCACCCACACCAGATCACAACACTGTTTCGGCGCGTGATTCCAACGGGAATTGCCCACGGTACCGTTACTGTGCTGTATCGAGGTCTGTCCCTGGAGGTTACTACCTTCCGAAGTGAAGGCGCATACAGCGACGGCCGCCGCCCCGACGAGGTCACCTTCGGTACCAGCATAGTTGAAGATCTGTCTCGACGCGACTTCACCATGAATGCCATGGCCATAGATATAAAACACCAGGTTCTCATTGACCCCTATGGTGGGCGGCACGACATTGATCAGCATCAAGTACGGGCAGTGGGAGATCCAGCAAGTCGTCTCAGTGAAGATGCCTTGCGCATTCTGCGCGCCGTGCGCTTCTCCGTTCAGCTAGAATTTGCTCTAGCACCCAATACCCTCGTGGCATTGGCCTCAGCTGCACCAAAGCTTTCAGCGATATCGGTTGAACGTGTACGCATTGAGCTTGAGAAAATGCTTGTTTCTGAGCAACCATCTCGAGCGTTCAGGATCTTTCGAGATCAAGGCATTCTCGCCCATATACTACCAGAGTTTTTGCACTGTATAACCGCCCCAACCGGGGACGATGCTCCAGGGCTCTCCCTTTACGAACATCTAATCCGCAGTATGGACGCGACGCCTTCTGATCGCCTGGAGCTACGCCTTGCCGCCCTGCTTCATGATATTGGAAAACCAAACACCCAGATTCGCGATACAGACGGTACCATGAGATTCATTGGGCACGAAAAAGAATCGGCGCGAATCAGCTCCGAACTACTCAAACGACTCTGTTTTCCTACACGCGTTATTCGCCAGGTGGAGCACTTAGTGCTCCACCATATGTTCTTCTACGAGCCATCCTGGAGCCCCGCAGCGGTGCGCAGATTTATTGCTCGAGTGGGAAAAGACAATGTTGCAGACCTCGTGCTACTCCGCCGCGCTGATACACTAGGAAAACACGGAAATGAGAAAGCCTCGCCTCTTCTCAACGAGCTCCTGCAACGTGTGGAGCATGAGAACCAATCTGCCGGGGCCTTTACTATTAGGGATCTTGCAATTGGCGGTAACGACCTTGCCAGCATTGGTGTGAAGAAGGGCCCGGAGATGGGGAAGATTCTTGAGGAATTGCTTGAGACGGTGCTCGATGACCCAGACCTCAATACGAAGCCACGCCTCCTACAGATCGCCCAACGACTCTACGAAACGCGGTTTCAGCCGCTCGTTAGAAAAGGCCAGGAGCCTGACTAAGGTCTTTTTCGAAAGGGACTCGACTCGGAACTCCTTGAGTTCCATTCTCTTTTTTCCACTTTTGCTGGCTTAGGCGGCTTGACGGGCTTGGGTGCCTTCTCATTCTTGGCGGCTTTTGCTGGCTTTGCTGGCTTGGTCGCCTTTACGTTTCGATGTATTGTCTCAAACGCCAAGGCTGCAGCGTTTTGTTCTGCTTCTTTCTTGTTTGCACCCTTACCGGGCCCGTAACTTTTTTCGTTCACCACAACTTCAATCCAGAAAGTCTTGTCATGGTCTGGACCAGTTTTCTTCACAAGATTGTATCTTGGGTAGGTCTTATAGGTTTTCTGGACATGTTCCTGCAGGAGCGTCTTATAGTCTTTTCGGTGACGATCCTCAAGCACCTTTGTAATTTCCGGTACTATGTGGCGTAACACAAACTTTCGAGCTGGCCTGAAGCCAGAATCGACAAAAAAAGCTCCGATGATAGCTTCCATACAGTCGGCCAAAAGGGCCTTTTTGTTCCTGCCCCCGGAGTATTCTTCACCCTTGCCGATGAGTATATACGAATCAACCTCAATCCTGCGCGCGATCTCAGCAAGACTGTCCTCGGAGACCACAAAAGATTTTATCTTTGCAAGATCTCCCTCTGCGCGATCTGTAAGGTTTTCGAAAAGGTATTCAGCGACCACAAGACCAAGCACCGAGTCTCCAAGAAACTCCAAGCGCTCATTGTTATCTACATCTTGGCTACTTTCATTCGCAAATGATCGGTGGGCAAAGGCGAGATTTAATAACTCTATATCACGAAACTTAATACCGCTTTTGCGTTCAAACAGCTGCAGCTCTTTGCGTCGCTGGCTGGAAACAGCAGGCGTGCGGTACTCACTTGACTTCTTAGGTAGGAGCACAGTATTACCTAGTCGCAAACACGTTGTAGGTTGAGGAAGAGCTAAAGGGTAGTTTCAGTTGCTGAACCGAAACTACCCTCGAGGCCCAAATAGAATTACTGCTGCTGAGAACGAATAAATTCGAGTGCGTCTTTTACCGTCTCGAACTCATTTGCCTTTTCGTCTGGAATCGAGATGCCCATCTCTTCTTCAATTGCATACACGAGTTCGTATGTATCAAGACTGTCGGCTCCCAGATCCTGGCGGAAAGAAGAATCAAGCGTAACCTTGCTCTCATCAACCTCAAGTTTATCTGCAACAAGTTTCTTCATCTTCTCAAAAAGTTCATCCATGACAACTGCCTCCTATGTATTAATTCAAATCTTCAGAAGAAATAATTTCTTTTCCACGATAAAAACCACATTTCGGGCAAACCCGATGAGGCAGTTTCAGAGCGCCACAGTTAGAACACCCAACGAGATGCGGAAGCGTGAGCTTCGCGTTTAATACACGTCGGCGTCGGGTACGCGCTTTCGATGCCTTATGTTTTGGTACAGCCATTTAATATTCCTTTTCAATCGTACAGGTAATGTAGGCAACAAGATAGACTATACGTTTTACTATTGTCAAGTCGGCGTTCACGCGCGCTCATCAAGCTTGTCACGCAAAGCTCGTGCGACGTTAGGGGGAACCATGCTTGAAATGTCTCCGTCGAGCCGAGCCAGCTCCTTGATTGCAGAAGACCTCAGAACGAAGTACTTGGGGTCGGTAGGTAAGAGCACCGTCTCAATTCGAGAGTCAAGTCCTCTGTTGATCAGCGAAAGCTCAAACTCATACTCAAAGTCCGAGAGCGCGCGTACCCCTCTAACCATGAGACGCGCCCCAATCTTCTCGGCAAACTCTACAATAAGCCTATCCCAAACATGCACTCGCACATTGGGAAAGGCGGAAACCATTTCCTCCATCAGCGCAAGTCGTTCCTCAGGACTAAAAGTCGCATCCTTACCACGGTTCATTGCAATTACGACTTCAATCTCATCGTAAATTGCGGCGCAGCGCTGAATTATGTTGAGATGTCCATTTGTGGGTGGGTCAAAGGTGCCCGGAAACAATACTCGCAACATGGGCGCATCATACCGACAGTAAGGCCAAAGGTCAATCTATTGGTACTTCGGCTGATATTTTGGGCGAGATCCTGCTATACTGAGTGGCAATGACGCATGCCATTAAATTCATACGTTTTCCAACCTTGCTAGTTTTCGGCTGCTCAGTGGTTCTCCAAGCCCTGTTCTCTCCTCATGACTTAGCCCCGCAGTCAGCCTCGCAGCACCAAGAACTCCGGGCTCCTGAGGACGACTCCACCACTCGCACATCAAATACTCCCGACTGGGTACGACCCCATGATCGCCCGGCCGAGCCCTGGCCAGGCCGTAGCCACGATCTTCTCCATATGCGACGACTCGTAGTACGCGGAGGAATAGAAGATCAAAGGAACGCACTGCAGCTGCTCGCGCGCCAGATAGTGGCGGACCGGGTCAGAGCGAGTGACGTTGAGGTTATGAGCTTCCTTGAACAGATGGTCTTGACCGGAATACGAACAGAGCGAAGGAACCCACGTAACCCGGCCGACAGCTCGCAAGCACGCACCCTTCTACGCGCCGAAGCAGTGCAGCTGCTCGCCTCAATAGGCGGCCCGGAAACCGAACACCTTCTTGTGGAGTTGCTCAGCAAGGAGCTCGATGTGCTTGTGCTGTCGTACGCAGTTGCAGCTGCGCGTGAGATTGGAAAGGCGCCCGGACCGAGTTTGGAGGCCCAACTCATTGCGGTTGCAAGAAGAAATAACAGCCTCATGCGAGATGACGCGCTCTCGCGAGAACTTATCCGTACCACCGAACAGTTTTATATCCGCCATGCTCATACCGTGGAGCCTGAAATGTTTCGTGAGATATTGCGAATGACCCAAGCGGCCGAAAGCTATTCTACGCGCCGTCTAGCAGCCGAGGCCATTCGAACGCTCCGGGGTATTCCCGAGTGAGGCCGGAGTCAGGCCTCCGCTTAATCACATTCTCCGTTCTCAAGAAGCTTTCTGTTCTGCATTTCCTCTATATCGCCAGAGCCTTCTGCAAGTTCATAGCTTAACGGACTCTCGCGTGCTCCCTCGCGAAGCTCGGCTTCGTAATCTTCTATTCGGGCTGCGTGTTCATCATCTGGCCACTCTTTTGCCAGCCCAGGGCTGAAATCACGCCTCCACTCAAGCGAACTGTCTTTCTGTTCGTACTCAATGCGCTTACGAACCTCCATGACTTTCTTGCCCTCGCGACGCGTGTATCCAACGACGCCGAATACTCCGCTGCCGAGATAACACAACTGCTCACCTTCACTGAGCTCCTGTCCGGAAGCAATGCGTCCATGCACACAGTCAAAATGCGCGGGTTTACCACTCTCCGCATCGGTTATGGCCTCGTGTAGTTCCTTGAGTGGCTCTCCACACAACGGACAAGGTTCATCCGACTCAGATGTCGGGAGTGAGGGGAGACGATAGTGATCGGGGTAAATTGGCTTTTCTACCTTTTTTTTACTGCGCCCTCGCCCGCCACGTGATCTGCGTTTGCGTGAACGTCCGCGGCCGGTGCTATTTTCGTTCTCGGATGCCATTCCTTCCCCCGTCGCGTTCGACTAGTTCCTTTGTCAATTCTTGCGCAATGCGTCGAATGGCCTCGTTGAGATAGCGGTCATCATTTATTTGCCGCTTGAGAAGTCGTATTCGTGCCGGATCCGGCTGTCGTGCAACTCGTACCATTTCAAACCTACGTCAAGACGTTTTCGTAAAACCCTACCAACGAACCGTCGGGCCGAAGATACATGAGATCAAAACGGATCATGTACCCAGAGAATTCCTTGTGCCTGTCCATAAACATCTGCGCACACAGCGTCATGCGTCTCCGTTTAGCCGTTGTAAAAACCCTGTGAAGCTCAAGCGGGTCTATTCCGCGCCAGGTTTTCACTTCAATGAACGCGATCACGTTCTCTCTTGTGCTAATTATATCGACTTCACCCCAACGTGTTCTGAAGTTCTTTTCAACAATTATATACCCGATGGATCTCAAATGCTCGGCTGCCTGCTCTTCTCCAAGTCTTCCCTTGTCCACCGTATTCAAAACCAACAATCCTTCGCGTTACTCGCAGCCATCTCCTGTACTTGACCTCGGCTGATTTAGACCTCGGCCTTTTGTGCTCGTTCTTTTGGATCTACCGCGCGCGCAATGAAGAACTCTCGATTAGAAAAAAGGTCAATTACCTCACCGTCATCCTCGGTATACTCCAGTCCCTTTTCATTTATCATAACTTTGATCTTGGGCTTGAGCGGTGCCTCACTATTGTTCTCAATCACCCTAGCGATACAAGAATTATTCAGCAAAACAATGCTGCCAATAGGATAGATTCCCATGGTTCGTATAAAGACCTTAAGAATTTCCGGATCAAAGCGCCGTGAGTTGTCACTCAAGATGTGCCGCATCGCCGTATATCCAATCATGGAACTCCTATACGGTCGGCGCGAAACCATAGCCTCAAAGGAGTCAACCACAGCAATGATTCGAGCCGGTACAATGATACTTCCGCCGGACAATCCGCGGGGATAACCGTTCCCATCCCATCGCTCCTGATGCTGCAAAGCAGCAAGTCCCACTTCTTCAGGGTACTTTAACTCTCTGGTGATGATTTTGTAGGAGTGTATAGGATGCGTGCGCACCACTTTCAGCTCGTCTTTGGTAAGTGCACCTTTCTTCTCACTGATTTCAGTGGGTAAACGAAGCATACCTACGTCATGAAGTAATGCCGATGTAGATAAATGTAGGAGCTTATGCTTAGGCATGTTGAGGTTCTTGCCTACAAGACTGGAGAGCACAACCGAATTGAGCGAGTTTTCAACCAATCCTGCTTCACCATGCAAGCCATACAACACAAATTGGAGGATGTCGTTCTTGCGCTTCTCAACCAAGCTGAGCAGCCCATCAACAATACTGTCGCTGATCTCAGAAGAAATACCGTTCCCGTTTCGGAGCTGTTCATGCAGTTCCTTAAGGCGAGAAACGAGTCCGGAGTACTGTGCAACAATCTCTTGTTGCTCGGGCGAACGAAATGGCTGTTCAAAGAAGTTGCTCGCGGTTTCATTGTCCACCGGAACCTCGTCGCTGAGCAGAGCCCCATCGGACTCGACTTCCTCCACCCCCCACTTGCCCAAACGTTTTAAGTCTTTTTCTTTGAGCGGCACGTTTTCGGGAGCAAAAAGATTATCACCGTCAAAATAGACTGGCTTAGAGAACTTCATTCCCGGTTTGAGATTTGCAACTTTCCACTTTTCCACTTTTTCTCCTCAGTCGCCCAAGTCATCGTCAATCCAACCGACAAAAACCAAAAGCTCCGCCAGGACGCGGTAGAACTCTTCAGGCACCAATTCGCCGATCTCGATCTCATATAATGTTTCGGCCAAGGAGCCCCGTTTCTCAACCGGTACCCCATGCTGTTCGGCGATTCGTACAATACGCTCCCCTAATTCTCCATGGCCTTTTGCCAAGATGAAGGGGGCCGGATAGCGTGAATCGTATTTGACAGCCAGTGCTTTCCGCATCTTCACGCCTTCATATCAATATCGTGAATTATATCCGCCGTGGCCTCGGATGAAAAGCCGTCAAACTCCGATGCTTGGAGACGCATGTCAATAGTGATACCAGCAGCCGCGAAACGTTCGCGAAATGCCTCTAGTGAAGCTTGGCTGTCTACCGCCACCTCGCGAGATGAGGTGCGCACAACCACACGGAACGAATTATCGTGACCATCTGGCCGAATTTCGCACCACCAACGACCCTTGCTACCCTCTACGTCCAGAACCACGAGTTCAGCGCCCGAACGAGAATGTCTGGCAGCAAGCCGGGTAGGGTCAAGCCTCACTCGAATTCGGCCGTTAAGCTCCTTGGAGAACGTCTCGCTCGTCGCGCGCTGGCTCACCTGCTCAATCCCCACGGTCTCATCGTTTCGTCGCAAACGAAAGGGCACCACAACCCAATGCGCAATCTTCCCCGGAACTTGGTTAAACAGCCTCAACAGTTCCGCCTCCGGTTTTTCTGCTTGGCGTCTCTCATCCGGCTTTTCGTGTTCATGGGCATCTGCACTAGGCGCCAACAACGCACGCAACTGATGCGAGATGTGTTCTACCAACTCATCGTGGTCTGCGGGCCTTGTGGGGCCTTCAGGGGCGCCTCTGAGATCAAACTGATCATCTCCACCATGTTCAGGATCGCCACCTGCCTCTGATTCATCGCCGTCAGCACTGCCGTACACAGGTTCAAAGAGTGCCTCACTCAGGCTCGGATCTAGTCCTTTATCTTCAAGCAAGGCGGCAATGCGCGTTAAACCACGAAGTCTCCCGGAATCGGCATAAGACTTGAAAAGGTTGCGCAGATAGGCTATCCGGTCCGGGTTTAGACCCAAACCGCTACGCAGCAAGGCTTCTACTACGCGCCGCGACAACGCATCGTCGGGAAGAGCGAGTTCACGAAGAATTGAGGAAAGCGAGTCACCTTGTGGATGAAGAGGAACACGAATGGAGAGGCCGTCGGCATCCTGAGAGAGATGTGCCTTCAGTACTTGTCCGGGTTGGAGGTCCAGGGATGAAAAAGCGGTCGCACTGCGACCGCCGTAATTAATGAGAAAGCGCCCTGGACCCAGGACTCGAACAACCTCAACCGACACCGATTGCGTCGCACCTATTGGAGGATCGATCAGGCGCGGAACGCCAACTATTCGCGAGATCCGCCCGCTGGGGTCCATGCGTTACGTCCAGACTATGTCTATTCCGAAGCCTTCTTAATGTCGCTCTTCTTGCGGATAAGCTCAGCAACCTTAGCGCGCTTACCAACACGTCCGCGAATGTAATAGAGCTTTGCTCGGCGAATACGACCGCGTCGTACAACCTCAACCTTCTGAATGCGAGGTGATGCTAAAGGGAATATTCGCTCAACCCCTACACCGTAAGAAATCTTACGTACCGTAAAGCTACGTCGTACACCCGAGTTATTCTTTGCGATCACGAGTCCTTCATAGACCTGCACGCGCTCGGTTTTGCCTTCTACAATGTTAAAGTGCACCTTTACCGTATCACCAATGCGGAAGGTTTCAACCTCCGGCTTCTCCTGCTCCGCCTCAATCATCCTTACCAAGTCCATCTCGGCCTCCTGAATCAAGTATCTTTATGACAGTCCGGCGATTCTCAGCGGAAAGACCTGCCGCCTCGAGTCGATCCTGCTCTAAGAGCTCAGGTCGTACCCGAAGCGTCTTCTCAACGCTTTTGCGAAATCGCCATTCCTCTATCTTTGCATGGTGCCCCGAGAGTAACACCTCCGGCACCCGCTCCCCGTCCCATTCTTCCGGACGAGTATAATGGGGATACTCAAGCAACCCCTGTTCAAAACTCTCTTGCTGCAACGACTCACCCGAAATGACCCCGGGAACTCGCCGCATGATACCGTCAATGATCACCATTGCAGCCAACTCACCGGATGCAATAACATAATCACCAATTGATATCTCGTCGGTAACGTAACGGTCTACCACGCGCTGATCGATACCTTCGTAACGACCACACACAAAACACAACTCGCTTTCGGTTGCAAGATCAGCAATAACTGCCGAAGATAAAGGCCGACCCGAAGGGGTTGGGTAAACGACCCGTTTTCCGGCTGCAGACACTGTATGCAGTGCCGCGGCAAGCACATCCGGCTTCATTACCATTCCAGCACCGCCACCGTATGGTGCGTCGTCGCAACTCCTATGCACATCGTGCGCAAAGTCGCGTATATCGACCGCATCGTACGCTAGCAGACCCTTGTTCACGCCACGTGCCGCTATTGAGCAGGAAAAGTAACTGTGGATAAAGTCCGGAAAAAGGCTCAATACCGTGAACTTCATTCCAATATCCAGTCGACTATCACCTCTATACTGTTCGCCTCAAGGTCAACCCGTCCGATATAGCGCTCAATGAACGGGACAACCACAATGGATCCGTCAAGCTTCTCTACATCAATCATGTCGTGTGCGCCGCTATTCCAGAGAGATTTCACGGTACCAACCGACTCACCTCCCAGCATAACTTGAAGACCAATCAGATCAGTGATGTAGTACTCACCCTGACCAAGCGGCGCTGCTTGTTCACGAGGAACGCGCACCTCATACCCGGTCAACAGCCGAGCATCTTCGGGTGTTTCAACCCCTTCAAAGCGCACCAAAACGTCGCTGGAGTGGCGACGCGCCGAGCTTATACGGTGGGTCTTTCTCACGCTGCCCTTGCACAGGGTAACCGTTTCCAGCTTAAGGAGGTGTTCAACCTCCTCCGAGAGGCTGCGTAGTTTAACCTCGCCGCGCACACCGAATCGAGCGCCGACAATCGCTACCGCCAGTTCGTCTTTCATAGCGCCTTAATCCAGGATCTCAAGCACCACCCTCTTACCAGTTTTGGTTGCAGCCGCACTCAGAATGGTACGCATAGCCTTTGCAATACGACCGTGTTTGCCAATTACCTTTCCAATATCGTTCTGTGAAACTCGCAACTCTAGAATGGTTGATTTCTCACCCTCTATGAGGTTCACTTCCACGTCTTCCGGGTCATCGACGAGCGCACGTGCCACGTAATCTACGAGTTCTTTTTCCACGTCCGTCTCCTTCAACCGGTTGCCGTAACGGCCACCGAATGTCGTGTGTTTTCCGGCTGAACCGAAGCTATTTCAGATAGATATTCTTCTTGTTCAGCAACTTGCGGACAGTGTCTGAAGGCTCCGCGCCCTTGGCTAGCCACTCCCGAATTCGTTCTTCCTTGACCTCAAGTTGTTTTTCTTCAGCCTCTATAGGATGGTAGAAACCCACTTCATCAATGGCGCGGCCGTCACGTGGCTCGCGTGAATCCATTACGACGATACGATAATACGGACGTTTTTTTGCCCCAAATCTCTTCAGGCGAATTTTCGCACTCACTTCTGTAACCCTCCTCGGTGTTCAATCGGTAGAAACCGTTAATGTCCTTGCATCTGTGACAGCATCTTATTCTGATACTGCTTATTTTTCGAGGCCTTTTTTAGCATGCCTCGCATTTTCTCAAAGCGCTTAAGCAAACGGTTCACCTCAAAGACCGAGGTACCACTCCCTTTTGCAACTCTTTTACGCCGTGACGGACCAATAATCCGATGATTCTGTCGCTCAGTAATTGTCATAGAGAGGATAATTGCCTCTTCACGACGAATCTCTTTCTCGTTTATTTCCTCACCCTGTAATTGTCCAGCAAGTCCAGGAATCATTTCCGCTAGCTTCTCTAGCGACCCCATCTTCCTCAGGCGAGCGAACTGATCCAGGTAGTCCTCTAAAGTAAATGTGGCGGACTGAAGCTTCTTCTGCAGCTCAAGCGCCTCAGCCTCATCTATTGTTTCCTGCGCCTTTTCAACCAAGCTCAGGACGTCGCCCATTCCCAGAATCCGGGATGCAATACGATCCGGGTGAAAGGGCTCAAAGTCCTCCGGTTTCTCACCAACACCAATAAACTTGATGGGTTTGCCGGTAACGGACTTAAGGCTCAGCGCCGCTCCACCGCGCGCATCTGAGTCGAACTTGGTGAGCACAATGCCAGTTAGGCCGACGCGCTCGTCAAATGCCTTTGCAATCTCGACCGCGTTCTGCCCGGTCATAGAGTCTGCTACTAAGAGCGTCTCAACCGGGTCGACCGACTTCTTAATTCTCTCAATCTCGCCCATGAGCTCGTCGTCAAGCTCCATGCGGCCGGATGTATCAACAATGACCGTGTCAAACACCGCGCTACGCTTTGCATAGGCAAGCGCGGCCTTGGCTAACTTAACCGGGTCGGATGCGTCTTTCTCATGAAAGACCTCGACCTCAACTTTTTCTCCTAGGAGAACCAATTGATCTATGGCCGCCGGTCGTACCAGATCAGCGGCTACCAGGAGCGGTCTGCGCCCCTCTTTTTTGAGGCGCGCAGCAAGTTTGGCGGCGCTTGTTGTCTTACCGGACCCTTGAAGCCCAAGCAACAAGATCACCGAAAGTGTGTCTGGTCCGCGAAGCTCTAAGTCACTGCGCTCGTCACCAAGCAGCGCGACCATACGGTCATGAACAATCTTGACAAACTGCTGTCCAGGAGCAACCGACTTGAGTACAACCTCGCCGCTGGCTTCTTCTATTGTGCTGTTGACAAAACGACGAACAACACGAACATTGACGTCGGCCTCGAGCAACGCAAGCTTGATTTCCTCAACAGCGTCACGCACGTTCTTTTCGGAAATCTTATGTTGACCCGACATGCGCCGTGCGACATCGGAAAACTTACTGGAAATGCGCTCAAGCATTGTGTCAGGACCCCGCTAAAATGTAAATGTACTTATAACGTGAACAGTTCCACACTGTCAACAGAGCGCTCGTTCGGCTATTATTCGGTGAAATCTGACGGCGGCTAACGAATTTCAAAAAAATGGCGATTTTGGTAATTGAGGCGGCGCTGTGATGCGTTTATATAGCGACTTCGTGGATACTCGTTCACCACAATCCCGTAGTGCCTTTGGGACTCCCTCATATTTCTGTATTCGGAGTCGGCCTCATACAGTGAACCGAGGAGGTAGTGTACATGGTCTCGGCCACTACGACTCGGATACTCCACAAGGTATTGCTCGAGCAGATCTATAGCGCCACCAATCTCACCACGCTCGGCACGTCTCTCGGCCCCAGCCCGTAACAGACTCGCCTCAGGTACATACCCCGCATCAAGCAGCCTTTGGAGGATTTCCTCTGCTTCGATGTCACGTCCCTCCTGCAAAGACAGCTCAAGGGCCGCGTGGAGTTCCTCTGGTGACATGTCCGCTATTCGGGCTCCCGAACCATCAAGCTCGGAAGAGTCGCGCTCGGCGTCGATCTCGGGACCCTCCAAGGGCGCATCCTCACCCAAAGCCTCTTGGCTCAGACGCACCGAATCATCAATTGGACGAGCGTTCAGAACCAGGTCTTGTGTCTCTTGTGAACCAAGCGCCAGATCCTGTCGTTGGAATCGGAGCCGATGACTGCCTTCACCGCGGGTACGAAACACAAACTCGGTGGTCTCGGAGTGATGAGTTCGGCGAAGAAGCTCCGGCGCTCCCGGTTCATCCGAGCCTAGATATATCCAGCCCAAACCAGGTAGCTCGACGCTCACCTCTTCACCCACACGGGTATCAAGCTCACGCGCGGGGGCACTGCTTTGTTCCGCTTCTGAGGGTGGCTCAATGGGTGACGCTGCAACTGCGGGGGGCTCGATCGGCGTTGGGGGTGATACTGCGACAGGCGGAGCCGTAGGCCTGGGAGCTTGGGGGGCATCTGAAGGCGGAGTCGTGGGCGCCAAAGGTGAGCGGTCCGCTTGTTCCGACATCGACATGGAGTCCGGGGCCGGATCTGGTAAGGAGTCCACCAGCTCCTCAGCAGAAGGGAGAATGAGCTCAGGCGCCGCACGCTCAGGCTCACGTACCGGTGTGGTCTCTATCGACTCAATTTTCGGAATATCTGGTCGACCAAGTTCAGGGGCTGCCTGCTCTGGCATATCTCTGAGTGGTGAAATTTCTGCTCGATCGCTGATTTCCATTTCGGCGTCGTGGGTGGCTATTTCGGGCTCGATTTCGGTAGCGATTTCGGTAGCGATTTCAGGTTCGGTCGCCTCAGGTTCTAGATCTTCGCCTTCTTCCTGCTGCACGAGCCTCGGAGCCGTCTCTGGCTCATCGGGTGCGGTGCTCGCACATGCTACAAACAAGAAGACAAGGAGGGTCACAACGGCGGTGAAGAACACACGGCCGACTAGCCGATAGCGGAAAAGATCACTCGTGAGCAACAGATCCCAGCGGTGCATCCTAACTCCTTCTCTGCCTGCGCAAAGTCACTAGGGTATTGCTTCAAGCATGCGCTCGAGTTGCGCTGCGTTTTCGCCACGCAGGTACTCCAGTCCAAGCGAACGAGAATCCAGCAAAAAAGGCTCAATCTCCTCGGCAGACCATTCCTGTTGCGGTTCGCGAAATCGAATTGGTACATGAGCTTCATCCGGCAGCGCCGTAGGCAGCACCATATGCTCGACGCTAATTGGCCTCCGTTGAAGAGCATGGGTGTACTCGAAGCCCGAGCCCTCCGCTCCCCTGCCGGAACCCAGCACAAGGCTCGCCACCACTGCCAGCAGGACAGCGAGCAACACTACGCCACCAAAAGCAGCGGCAATCAGAGGCAATCGGCCACTGAATACCTCTTCAACGCTACGCATAGGCCTCTTGTTCTGCTCCAATCCGTATCGAGACTACCTTAGATACTCCGGACTCTTCCATTGTAACACCAAGAAGTGTACGAGAACCCGCAATGGTCTTTTTGTTGTGAGTAATAACAATAAACTGCGAGTTCTGGGAGAACTCACTCAGCATGGAAACAAACCGTGAAACGTTGCTCTCGTCCAGGGCTGCATCGATCTCGTCTAAGAGACAGAACGGCGAGGGCTTGACCATAAATGTAGCAAACAACATGGCAACTGCAGTGAGGGAGCGTTCTCCACCGGAAAGCAACTCAATACTCTCAAGTTTTTTACCTGGCGGCTGCACAAGAATCTCAATTCCGGACTCCAGAACGTTGTCAGGTTCGGTCAGCCGAATTTCGGCGCGACCACCGCCAAACAAGCGCCGAAAAATGTTATGGAAGTTCTTTCGAATACGATTAAAGGTTTCGGCAAAGAGTTGGGCCGACTCACTCTGAATTTCCGCGGTAACTGCCGCCAAGTCTTCACGGGCCTTCTTGAGATCATCAAGCTGACCACTCAGAAACTCGTAGCGCTCAGAGACCTCATTGAACTCTTCCGGTGCCATGAAGTTCACCGTTCCAAGTTCTCGCACCTGATCCCGCACAACCGCGAGCTGATCACGTAGATCCTTTGCCGGAACCTTGAGCTCAAGTAGACGCGACTCGTACTCTCGGAGGTCCCGCGAGTGCCGCTCCTCAAAGTTACTGTAGGTATTACGTATGTCCGATGCGATCTCGGTCACCGCCATCTGCAAACGCTCCACCTCACCTTGCCGCTTTTCTAAGGTCTGCATGAGCGACTTAACTCGTTGCTCCTTCTTTAGCAGGTCATGGTTCTTGGTTGAGATGGTCTTTTCCAAGCGCGAAAGCGCCTCGCGAAGACTATCCTCGCCCCTTCTCCGTTCTGCATGCCGGGATTTGAGTTCGTCCATCTCCTGCGCTGATTCATCAAGCCGTTTACGGCTGTCGGAAATCTGTTGTTCGGTATCGGCAAGCAGCGACTCCTGCTCTGTTCGTTCGCGCTTTGTGCGTTCATGTGCCTCAAGCACCGCTTGTCGCCGCGCGCGCACACGTTCGCGACCAAGGCGTAGTTCCTCCAAAGTTGACCGATACTCGGCAATTTTCTGTTGAAGTTTTCGGTTCTCCTCGGTCAGCGCACCACGCTCCTCTTTGGCATTCTTTATCTCGGTGCGGCAGGCAACAATGCTCTCATCTATCTCGCGTTTGCGGGTAATAATACCCTCCGGCGCAAGGAACTCATCCAGGAAACTGGGGATTATCGCTCGGTAGCGACTAAGAATGTCCCGGAGATCTGCAATACGTGCTTCAAGCGCTACAAAGCCCTCAGAGGCACTCTTCAGCAGCCCGGACGCTCGGTCCGAACCGAGTTCCTTGTAGTCTGAAAGATCACCAAACAAGTTGCGTTTGCCCTCGGCAGCCACCACAAGCTCGTCCATAGCTCGTGCCAGTTCGTCCTCAAGAGCCGAGCGCCGACCAGTGGAGTAACCAGACTGCAGCAGGCCACGATCTAACTCGCTCACAATGCTGTCGGTGAGTGACCTCATTTCGCTTTGAAGATCTTCCTCACGCGCCTCTTGCTCGGCAGTGATTGTCTCAAGCTCACGTATCCGAGAATCATTGGCTGCAATTCGCTGAGCAGCACCCTTGAGGGCCTCGTCAAACTCATTGATCTGTGTCTCGGCCTCGCCTAAGCGCGTTTCATAGTCAGCAATTTCGCCCTCTATGCGCGCCGTATCAGCCGAAAGGTCGGCAATTTTGCCGCGGGTGCGGTCGGCTCGACGCTCGTCACTCTCAATTTTCTCGTTCAGTTCCTGTGACCGCTCAGCCAATAGACGAATACGTCCTTCAATGGTGTTGCGCTCGAGTTCAGCCGCGTAGAGATTCTTCTGCGTCTCAACAAGCTCACCTTCCATGCTGTTCACCTGGTCAAGGCTCTCTTCAAGTGAGGTGTTGATGCCGTCTATTTCACTTTTTACGGAATCGCGTTCGGAAGTGCGTTTCCCAAGCAGTTCCTTGCGCTTGTCCTGCTCTTCCAGAAATCCCTTGAGACGGAGAAGTTGAATATCAAGTTCAAGCTCAAAGCTGCGGTCCCGAAGTTCACGATGCTTTAAGGTCTTTTCCGACTGACGCTTGAGGGAGTCGTAGCTCCGTTTGACCTCACCAATAACGCTCTCCACCTGGCGCATATTGTCCTCGGTGCGCTCAAGCTTTCGCTCGGCCTCTTTACCTCGAAGCTTGAACCTCGTGATGGCCGCCGCTTCTTCAAAAATGTACCGACGTTCCTCGGGCTTGTTTGACAGGATCTGGTCAATTTTCCCTTGCTCCATAATAGAGTAGGACGATTTCCCGATTCCGGTATCGTAGAAGAGCTCCCGTAACTCCTTCAGGCGTACAGGTTGATTATTGATGAAGTACTCGCTGTCGCCAGAGCGAAATAACCGGCGCTTGACCGCCACCTCCGGCATGTCAATAGGCAGAACACCTTGGTCGTTTGCCAGCGTGAGCGTAACCTCGGCGACGTTTAAAGCCTTGCGGCTTTCGGTACCGTTAAAGATTACATCTTCCATACGCTCAGCCCGCAGACTTTTGGTGCCCTGCTCTCCAAGTACCCATTTGATTGCGTCGACAACATTGCTTTTGCCACAGCCGTTGGGACCAACTAAGGACGCAATCCCGTCGGTGAACTCCACGCGTGACTTGTCTGCGAACGACTTGAAGCCGAAAATCTCAATACTCTTTAGGAACACATTCTCTCCCGATAGTCGCGTAGTCGCGGACCCTGGTAGTGTACACACCGTGCCGGGGCCTTGCAAGACGGATCGCAGCTGACTACAGTTGTGCAATGAACTTGATTTGCGGCATCGACGAAGCCGGGCGCGGGCCGCTGGCAGGACCGGTGACGGCCGCTGCGGTTGTGCTGCCGCCAACTTTCGATACAGGGCAGCTTGGTGACTCCAAGAAGCTTAGCCCACGACAACGCGAACTGGTGGCCTTGGAGTTGCGGCGCGAGACCATATACGGTCTCGGTTGGGCAACTCACTATGAGATTGATGCATTCAATATTCACCAGGCAACCTTGATCGCTATGGAACGTGCCCATAACAGACTTATGCGGGCCATCTCTTTTCTTCTTCAGGGCAATGGGGCCAACCCTACTTCTATGCAGCGCGGCAGTATAGACTCGAACACACCAAACTCTCGGCCTGCCTGGAGAAAACTCCTTCCTTGGCAGGAATTAGGTCTTCCACCACTTGTGCTAGTGGACGGTATACATCCACCAAAGCTTGATTATGAGACCCGCTGCGTAATAGGGGGTGACCGCCTTCACCCGGAGATTATGGCGGCCTCAATTCTGGCAAAAACCGCCAGGGACAGATGGATGCGAGCCTATGCCGAGATCGAACCCTTGTATGGTTACGAACAACACAAAGGCTACCCGACCAAGAACCACAAGAAGCTCATAGCCCTGCATGGAGTATCGCGCATCCAACGCCGAAGCTTTCGTTCTATTTAATCTTCCGAGTTGCCTTAATCTTCCGAGTTGCTGGACTCGTCCCTGGGCTTGTGTGGCTTGTCACCTTTGTTTTCGGTGCCCTTGGTCTTCCGCGTAAACACCCGAACCGGGCGTTCACCGCTGCGTGGGCCTCCAGGGCCAGCGAAGTCGGGACTGCCGGGTTTGCGGTTGCCACCTGAGACGCCAGGACGTTCACTGCGGTCGCTGCGGGAGTCGCGTCCGCCGCGGTCACTGCCGCCGCGTTCGCCACCGCCGTATCCGCCACGTCCAGCTCGGTCGCCGCCGCGGTCACTGCCGCCGCGTTCGCCACCGCCGTATCCGCCACGTCCAGCTC
>REEM01000048.1 GCA_007695055.1 Spirochaetaceae bacterium
TCGGGCTCGGGCTCGGGCTCGGCGTCTCCATCACCAAGGTCGGGTAGATCGTCCTCGTCACCTATCTCACCGAGATCACCGATGTCACCTATGTCAACGAGCTCACCTATGTCACCGAGCTCACCGAGGTCGTCGACATCGCCCAGATCCTCTTCATCACCGACTGAGTCGAGCTCACCGACTGAGTCGAGATCACCGAGCTCACCGATGTCGTCGAGGTCGCCTAAATCGCCTAGCTCTCCTATGTCGTCGGCGTCGCCGAGGTCGTCGAGATCGCCCAGACCGCCGAGATCCCCCAGCTCGCTGAGGTCATCTGCAGTGTCGAGATCGCCAAGGTCGTCGACATCGCCCAGAGCTTCGGCGTCCGTCAGATCTTCCGGGAGCTCCTCGGAGGGCTCGCCATCAAGGTCGCCCTCTTCAAAGCCAAAGGCACCAAAGTCGGCGCTAAAGTCGTCGGTGTCATCCTCTGTTTCTGGTGCGGGGGAGTCTCCTGCGCTGTCGGGGGCGTCTTCAAGACCAAGTGCGGCGAGGGGATCCTCTATGTCCAGCTCCGCGTCTGCCTCAGACTCTGGGGCTGCGGTGGGGTCTTCATCTTCCTCGTCGTCCATTGAGTCGGCAAAGGAGCGTAGGAAGTCGTCGGCTGACTGTTCCTCTCCGCCGGACTCTCCACCACCACCAAGCAAGTCCGATAGATCATCAGCAAGACCGGAGTCGGGCGGCTGAGCAGGCTCGTAGGTTTCACCCCACTCGGCCAGTACCGCGGGCTCATCTCCGAGATCCATGAGGTGTCTATCAAACTGTTGGATGTCTTCGAGACTCGGCATTCTTGGTCCTACTTCACATTGTCGGTTATTTACCGCAAAATATGACCGTGGCTGTTAAGACGCGGCATAGGTATTCCGATTTGTACAGTATCATGGATTATGTACTGCGGGAACAACGCCGAACATTGGCGCAGAAACTTCGTCTACGCCTTGTGCGTTTTATCCCAACCGGCATTACTACAACAACGCTCTTTGTTGTCACGGTGCTTTTAGTGTCGGCACCTTTGCAGCTGGGCGCAACACCTCGTATGCCCGCCGAGATTGACCTCATGCTCCATGTACGGCTTGCCGGAATGGAGCAAGCGGAAGCACCCCGGATAATTGATGAATACATTCTTTTTAGCTATCTCCCGCAGCAACCGCGGGGGGGCCACGCTCCGCCCAGTCCGGTACGTGCCGACATCTATGGCACAGGGGCCGACCAAGGCGCGCCAACAGTACGAAACCCGCGCTACGTAGGCGTGGTATTTGAACACGAAAACTACCGCACCACCCATGTCATGTTTCGCAATGAACAAGGCGTACATTTTGCGCTGTACCCGATCCCCGATAACGTGCGTGAACTCCGATATCGATTTGTAAGCGACGGTCACTGGAGCGCCGATCCAAGCAACCCAAACACCTACAGCGACGCCCACGGGGTACGCCTCTCGGTCTTTCAACTGCCTGAACGGGCTACCGAGCGCCGCAGTCCGGTGGTGAAAGCAGACGGCAGTGTTGAGTTCACCTTAGAGGCAGCACCCAACCGACGCATTACGCTGGTAGGCGACTTCAACAACTGGGATCCCTTCATGCATGAAATGCGTGAAATTGAGCCCGGCCTCTATCACATTCGTCTGAGAGTCTCCTCAGGCAGGCATGGGTATCAGTTTGTGGGTGCTGGCCGCCGGATCAACGACCCCCTGAATGACCGCCGGCTGCATAGCCATGACGGGCATGACGTCTCGGAGCTCATTGTTCCCTAGCTCCCGATCTCCCCTTTCTTGACACACGAAGGCGGAAAACATACCCTGTATGCCCCCGCGCAAACGAGGGAAAGGAGTGCCGCCGTGGCAACAGTTAAAGAACTTTATTATGATCGCGCCGTGGAAATGGTGAAAAACTCCCGCCACCCGGACACCATAACCCCGGAGAATGTGTATCAAGAAGGAAACCTGGCCAACCGCCGCATAGTGGAAAGCGTCGTTGCTGACATTATCCGCCCAGAGAGCCATTTTGCCAATGCAGTGGCAATGGAAAAGCTCGCTGACCTCTCGGCACAGGGCAAGTCCTGCCTCATTCTCAGCGAACACTACAGTAACTTTGATATACCAAGCCTTTTCTATCTCCTGCAGAAGGCGGGCACAAAGGCGGCAGAGGTGGCCGACCGTATTGTTGCTATTGCCAGTCTGAAGCTCAATATCACCAGTGATTTTGTGCTGGCCTTTGCCGAGTCCTTCACCCGTGTTGTGGTTTACCCCTCACGCTCACTGGAGGCCTTGGTAGGCACCGAGAAGTACGAGGCGGAAAAAACCTACAGTCGGGAAATTAACCGTGCCGCGCTGAAGCAGATGATTCGCCTCAAGTACGACGGCCGCATTATTCTGGTCTTTCCGTCAGGCACCCGCTACCGACCGGGCAAACCGGATACGAAGCGAATTCTCAAGGAAGTAGATTCCTACCTCAAGAGTTTTGACTACATGGTTTTTGTCGGTTCAGCTGGCAATATCCTGGTACCAAGTCCAACCGAAAAAATGGAACTGGACGAGATTCACAACGATGTTCTTGTGCACTGTGCCAGTGACGTCATAGACTGCTCCGCGTTTCGGGACAAAGCGCGCGCCACAGCGCCGCCAGACTCAGACTTAAAGCAGGCGGCGGCCGACGCGGTCTCTGCAGCGCTTGATGAACTGCACGCCAAGGCTGAGGCAGAGCGCGCCAAGTACCTGTAGGGTTCGCAGCCTTTGGCAAATACCCTTAGGCGCAGCGGGCCGCCCAGTTGCAGCTGCGCTAGAACCCATCACCCGGGAGGTTTTCCTCCCACCAGCGGCGGAGATTAAGCGAATAGGCTGCCGCTGCTGACCTGAATCCCTCGGCTTCAAGATATCCTGCAAAATTCCTGGCTTCTGCCTGCAACTCAGCAACCACGGTCACCACACCACGAGCATTCGCCTGCTGTAGATACCTTGGCAGGATCGTGCGAGCAATGCCCAGTCCACGATACTCCGGCAAAACGTAGATCTGTGCCAGAGTGGACATGCGCGAGCCGTCGCCTAAGACCTCCTCTATTGCCCACAGAAAACCCGCCAACTCCTCGGATGGAGTCTCCACCACCAGAACGACCGACTCCGCCTCGTCAATATCGGGTAGTCCGGTTCGATACCTCTCGTAGAGGCGTTCCACTACCGCCTCCGGCAGGTCCCGGTGCCCCTCAAAAAACGAGCCCTGGTCAAAGTCTCTCAGCTCCTCGGTGAGCTCGGCTTCCTCGGCACAGTTGAGCTGCCGCAGACTAAAGTCAAAAAGTACCAGGTCTTCAGTATCGGGGTAGTCCGGCACAACTGGATCTAGCCCCCAGACCTCCCGCAACTGGTTGTACCAGTCGTACACAACCGCCTGCATGCGTCGTTCTTTGTGAGCAAACCACTGCCGTTCAATTTCCCGGTTCTCACGAACGGTATCTTTGAAACGCCGAAAGACCTTGTGCCCGGAGGCCAGAATCGCCCTCAGATTCTCCCTGTACACCGGGTTCCGTAAGCCGGTAAGAAAGGACTCCATTACGTTGAATCCGTCCACCGGACGCCACTCTGGAATAGCAATACAGGACTCCGGGTCGTCGGGATCTGGACATTGGTCACAGCGTACTACCTGTGCGGACCGTACATCTAAACAGTATTCATGATCCTGATTCTCCATGCCGTACAGGATTTGGTCCACCAACTCCTTGGTGAGTTCAAAAGGAATCATGTAGCACTCCCATGTCGATGTCGGAGATAGCGTCCCCGCAAAAACTCAACAGCCTGCTCTATGGTGAGTACCTCTTCGCTGCCGTCTGCGCGGGTTCGCAGCTCAACCGTGCCGTCGCGCACCGTCGCCGGGGAGACAATAACCCGGTACGGAATACCCATAAGATCGGCGTCCTTAAACTTGCGGCTCACCAGCTCGTCACGGTCGTCGAAAAGCGCATCGGATCCAAGCTGCCGATAGAGCTCCTCACTTGCCTGTACCACCTTGGGCGACTTACCCACCGCCATGAGATACACCCCAAAGGGCGCAAGCGCCTCGGGCCAGATTATGCCTTCCTCGTCAGCCCCCGCCTCGGCAACTGCACTCATGAGTCGCCCAATTCCAATTCCGTAACTCCCCATGTACGGATGGAAGCGCTCACCACGCTCATTTTGAACACTCAGCCCCATGGCCTGCGAGTAAGAGTTGCCGAGCCGGAAAATGTTCCCTAGCTCGGTAGCCGGGCGGTTCTTCAAGGGCGAGCCACAGTGAATGCAGCTGTGAGTCTCGTTAATGCGTGCAATGTCCGCCACCCGCTCAGAAGCGTAGTCGCGGCCAAAGTTGACGTTGAGGTAGTGGTAGTCTGGTTCATTGCTCCCGTAGACCATGTTGGGATTGTTGGCGCAGGCCTGATCAACTACCGAGGGAAGCCGGCTACCAATCTCACCCAGCGGAGAGAGATAGCCCGGTATCAAGCCCAGCTCGGCAAGCTCATCGCGGGTAGCCTTTCGCAAGCCTGGCCGTCCCATCAATCGCGAGAGCTTCTCTACACTCACCTCATGGTCGCCACGCACCACCGCCATGACCGCCCCCTTGTCGTCAGAGAACACCATAGGTTTGGCAAGCTTGCGCGTAGGCAACTTCAGATAGGCTGCAATGTGTGCGGTAGTACGTTGCCCGGGAGTGTGTACCGACTCAATCTCACGGGGAGCTTCACGGTCGTTCTCTGCCTGGCCCAAGGCAACCTCAAAGTTTGCGGTGTATCCACAGCCGTCACAAATAATGACCCTGTCGTCTCCGGTCTTTGACAGAAAGAGAAACTCGTAGGCACGGTCACCTCCCATGAGGCCAACGCCAGAGTCGGCTGCAATTGCCTGAATACCACAACGGCTGAAGACCCGCTCATAAGCCTGAAACACCTGAGGGAAGAAGTTGTTGAGTTCGGCAAAGGACCTGTGGAAGGAGTAGCCATCCTTCATGAGAAACTCGCGCGCCCGCACCAGTCCGCCTGAGGGTCGCTCCTCGTCCCGAAACTTAAGCTGGAACTGGTACAGGAACAGCGGCAGCGAGCGGTAGGAGCGCATGCGGCGCCGAACTAGCTCAACCATTGCCTCTTCATGGGTGGGCGCCAACACCAGGTCATGCCCGTGTCGATCCTTAAAGCGAACCATGTCCTCTTTCAGCACGGCGTCACGCCCACTCGCCTGCCATAGCTCGGCCGGGTTAACCAGCGGAACTTGCACCTCCTGCCCACCAAGGCGGTTCATTTCCTCGCGAATGATCCTGCAGAGCCGTTCGGTTACCCGAAGGCCCAGCGGCAACAAGGAGAAGAGACCGCTTCCAAGGGGCTCTACGTATCCGGCTCGGGCAAGCAACCGATACCCGGAGTCCGCGTTAGCCCCTTTTGAAGCTTTCTGTGTTTCAACGAATAGGCTGGAGAATCGCATTCGCCATTGTACGGGCGCCTTGGGAGCCCCGTCAAGAAAGGCTAAAAACTAAATCGCGACCCCTATGGAAATGTTACATTCGTTATTTTTTTACTGACATTTGTAGCAGCTGGCTTGACAGAGGTCGCTGAACGTCATAAGTTTGAAGCATTATTGCACGATTCACACAAGAACAAGAGGAGACATAACATGAGCATGATTGAGTATGTAGAAGCTCGAGAAATACTCGACTCACGGGGCAACCCAACAATCGAGGTAGACGTAATACTGGAAGACGGTTCACTTGGACGTGCTGCGGTGCCTTCAGGCGCTTCTACCGGTGAGCATGAAGCGGTAGAACTGCGTGACAACGACAAGGGCCGCTACCTGGGCAAGGGTGTGCAGAAGGCCGTAGAAAACGTTAACAACATTATTGCAGCCGAGATTGAGGGCCTTGACGCCTTAGATCAGGTCGATATCGACCGCACCATGATCGAACTCGACGGAACCGAAAACAAGAGCAAGCTCGGCGCCAACGCCATCCTGGGCGTTTCTATGGCAGTTGCGCGTGCTGGCGCAGAGTACCTTGGCCTGCCGCTGTACAAGCACCTTGGCGCATACCGCGCGTGCGTACTTCCTGTACCTATGGCCAACGTTATTAACGGCGGATCCCACGCAGACAACTCGGTGGACTTCCAGGAGTTCATGATCATGCCGGTTGGTGCAGATAGCTTCCGTGAAGCAGTCCGCATGATGGCAGAGACCTTTCATAACCTTAAGACCGTCCTCAAGGGTCGTGGTTATAGCACCGCAGTTGGTGATGAGGGTGGTTTTGCGCCAAACCTCAAGTCCAACGAAGAAGCGGTAGAGGTTATTGTAGAAGCAATAGAGAAGGCCGGATACAAGATTGGTGATGACTTCATGATTGCGCTTGACCCCGCTGCCAGCGAGTTTTACGACACGGCGAAAGGAAAGTACATCTTTAAGAAGTCCGACGGTCGTGAGCTTTCCAGCGAGGAAATGGCACAGTACTGGGCCGACTGGTGTGCCAAGTACCCCATTATCAGCCTGGAAGACGGTATGGCAGAGAACGACTGGGACGGCTGGAAGTCACTTACCGACAAGGTTGGTGACCGTGTGCAGCTCGTTGGCGACGATCTTTTCGTAACCAACACCACCCGCCTTGCAACCGGTATTGAGCGCGGCATTGCCAACAGCATCTTAATTAAGGTGAACCAGATTGGAACGCTGACCGAGACCTTTGAGGCGGTAGAAATGGCCAAGCGTGCCGGATACACCTCAGTGGTAAGTCACCGCTCCGGTGAGACCGAGGACGCCTTCATTGCCGACCTGGTAGTAGCTTTGGGTTGTGGCCAGATCAAGACTGGTTCCATGTCACGCTCAGACCGCATTGCTAAGTACAACCAGCTCATGCGCATTGAGGACATGCTGGAAACAACTGCCGAGTACCCCGGAATGTCAACCTTTTACTCTATCAAGCGCTAACGCATAAGCGACACTGCACAACACCGCAAACAAAAACCGGCGCCCACAAGGCGCCGGTTTTTTAATGCTCAATACTAAATCTGTTAAAAAGGCCCTGGGCCTCACGCTGCTCTATGTGAATGTCGTCCACACGAGCCCCAGGTGGCCCTTTACGCAGCCAGTTGCTAAAGCCCTGTACTGCCGTCTCTGGCCCTTCGGCGTTTACCAATACGCTGCCGTCAGGCTCGTTGCGAACCCACCCGTTCAGGCCTAGCTTCACCGCCTGTGCCCGTGTGTGATAACGAAAGCCCACACCCTGCACTCGCCCACGTATGCGTGCCGTCATTGCCCTTTGGTCTGCCATGCCCGGCTCCCTTACTGCTACCGGCTGTGCCCCTGAAGCCGTGCTGCAATCATTTGTTCAAGATCGCCGTAGTCATAGGGTTTATACACAACCTCAAAAGGCACCTCAAAGTCAGGTCGCAGGAACCCACTGGTTACCAGTACCGGTAGGTCACTACAGTAACGCTTAAGAAAGCGCACCCAGTATTCACCACCCAGCACCTCCATACGGTAGTCGGTGACAATGAGGTCGACACCATGATCCAGCAAATGCTTGATAGCGCCGACCCCATCGGAAGCCACATGCACCACGTAGCCTTCACCTTCTAAGTAGTCGCGGAGAGTCAGCCGAATTGCGTCTTCATCCTCTACCAGGAGAATTGTGGGTTTGCTTTTACTCATGTCAGACTCAGTCCCAAACAGAGGTCGGTTAGGATACACCAACCCGTTTGCGAGCCAACTCCTCAATGCGGTTCCCGAGCTCGTCCAAGCCAAAAGGCTTGCGCAGATACGCATCTGCCCCGGCCTCTTCTAGACGGGCCTGTAAGTCGCCACTGTCCTGGCCAGTAACAGCCACCACAATTGGTGAGGCAATATTCTGCTCAGTCTTAATGTCGTGACACAGTTTTACGCCGTCTATCCCGGGGAGATCTACGTTGAGCACCACAGCGTCCGGCTTGCTGGTTGCAAGCAGTTTACCCGCTTCAAAGCCGTCAAAGGCCTGGGTCAGAGTGAAATCTGGATACTTCTTTGCCAGAAAATCTTTGATGGAGTTGTTGAGCTCGGAGTCGTCGTCGACGATGAGAACCGAGTTCACTTCCAACTGCTGCTCCAAGACCTTCTTCAACTCGGCAGGGAGGCGCATTCCGCGGGAATGCAGAAACTCCACTAAATCGTCCGAGTAGACTCGGTACTGCCCACCAGGCGTGGTAAATGCCTTGAGATACCCATTCTTTATCCAGTTGATTGCGGTCTGGTTGACCACACCGCAAATGTTTGCGACTTCTAAAGCCGAAAAAATGCGGATTTTCTTGTCCGTTTTTGCCATCTTCTTACCTCGTTTGCGCGGTTTGTTAACAGCAATAGCTTAGAATCATTATATCCATAATGTCAACGCATTTCTTGAAGAATTCGACAAATAGTGAAAGGAAGAGAATTAGTCTTTATGCGACAGCTCATTGAGACTGCCTCGGATATCCGCAATGGAGAAGCCCCGTTTGAGCAGTGCCTGAATTAAGTTCTGCTCCTGCGCGTAGCGTCCTGAAAGCTTGGTTGCCGCACGCAGACATGCCTGATCTATAAGCGCGCGGTCGGTATCCGCAATTTGATTGAGTGCAGCCTCGGCATCTGTGGCGTCCACGCCCCGTGAACGTAGCTCTGCACAAATATAGCTGTGTGAGGCCGGGCGGCGACGGAGCCGGTCTGCGGCCCACATCTCGGCATAGCGACGGTCGTCAACTGCGCCTTCCTCGGTCAAGCGATCAACGCTGGCCAAGGACGCCTCTGCCGAAAAACCACGCTGCTCGAGCTTCCGCTGCAGTGCCGCGCGGCAGTGTTCACTCCGGGCAGCGAGCTCTAGCCCCTTGCGGTACGCGCCAAGGAGTTCTGCATTGTAACGGAGCAGCTCGCGTTCTTCTTCTGTAAATTCTTCGCCTTCAGATAGATTCAGTGTGTGGGCATAGTCGGTGGGAATGCAAAAAGAGGCCCCGTCCGAGAACCGGAGTATATACTCCGCTCGTCCGCGACCTCTTTCCTGTAGCGACTCGAGAAAGACTCGATTAACGCTTGGAGAACTGGAACTTCTTGCGTGCACCCGGTTGTCCGTACTTCTTACGCTCAACCATTCGAGAGTCGCGAGTAAGGAATCCATTTTTTCGCATGACACTGCGGAGATTCTCGTCAGCTTCTACCAGGGCCCGTGAGATCCCGTGGCGAATTGCTCCGGCCTGGCCTGAATGCCCTCCACCCATGACGTTAATCATGATGTCGTAGGTAGCATCTGCTGAGGCAGCTGCAAGCGGCTGACGAACAACGTAGACGTGCTCTTTATTCCCAAAGTAGGCGTCGAGTTCCTTGCCGTTCACGGTGATAACACCGCTTCCCTGGCGAAGATACACGCGTGCTACTGATGTCTTTCTTCTTCCTGTACCTAGTGCAATGTTCTGAGACACGAGTCTTGCTCCTTCCTTAACCGAATGCTACCGGCTCAGGTTTTTGTGCGGCGTGCGGATGATCAGTACCGGCATACACCTTCATGTTGGTGAACTGCTTACGCCCGATGCGGTTCTTTGGCAACATACCACGAACAGCATGCTCGACCGGAAAAACCGGATTCCGCTTGATTGCAGCGGCAAAGTTCTCTGAACGAATACCACCGGGATACCCGGTGTGTCTGTGATACATCTTGTCACGGCGCTTGTTGCCGGTGACGTCTACTTTGTCAGCGTTGATGATCACGACATAGTCGCCGATCTCTTGATGCCGCACAAAAATGGGCTTGTGCTTTCCCTGCAAGAGTACCGCCGCTCTCTCAGCTACCTTCCCAAGGGGAATGCCGGATGCGTCGATAACGTACCACTTGCGCTCGACTTCTTTCGGGTTAACAAATATTGTCTTCATATTACTAGCCTTTACGCGTGGAGATTACTCCGAAAACTGGAAGCGTATTGTCTGAAATTTCCGCCTGCATGTCAAGTCGGAGGAGCAACTTTCTCAGTTACCGGTTTTTTGACTACTCAGAAGCCTCTGGGCCTGCGGCCTCAGACTCGGAAGCCTTCTGCGCTTCAGCCGCAGCTTCCTCTGCTTCTTCCTTCTTTGCTTCAATTTTGTCTTTGATGTCGGCAATACCAATGAGTACGGCAATGAGTCCGATCATTGCAGCAAGAATGGGGATTCCGCCCTTGAGAAACATGAGTACCTCAGGCCCCCACTGCAGCGACCACTCGACAGGTAGTACGGAATAGACCGCAAATAGTATAAAGGCGATTCCGACCGCTAATGCACTCATAGATTATTCAACCTCCGGTTGTTCAAAGCCTCATTGGCATCTGGTAGTGTTTATTACAACCTGGTTAGAATCTGCGATTTTAAGGAATATGTCAAGACAAGGCCCAAATTCGACGCCTGATTCAGGTACCGGATTCACCGCCTGCCAGCAAGCACAACCAGTAAAGCTATAGAGAGAAACACCATAGGCAGGTTGAGCAGAAGCACGCGAAACAGCGGCACACCGGCAATGACCAGGCCGTCCAGCCGCACAATACCAAAGCTCTCCAGGGTGCCTGCCACAATCTCGCCGTACTGCGCAACGGTGGCAATAACCACAAACATCCAGGCCGAGTCGCGCGTGCGACTCCATACAAGAATAGCCAGAAAGGTTGTGATAGCCCCAACCGCGAGCCGGGAGACGGTCAAGATGACGAGATCAGGAGACATCTGCACACTCCTTAAGTTCTTTACATGCACGAGCAAAACCGGCGAACTCGCCAGCGGTGCACTCACCTGGGATAATACTCAGACCATGAGCTGAGGGGTTCAGAAAGAAGCCGCGCTCAAGCATAGCCTGATGGAGGGCTGCGTACGGCGCATCCTGCAGCTGTGGCTGCAGGTAGGCCCCTTGGCGAACAAAGAGCGGGGTGCTG
>REEM01000171.1 GCA_007695055.1 Spirochaetaceae bacterium
AGATTGAGTCGCCACATGACGCTGTCATAATGAGCTCGGCGTGCGTGGTTGAGGGCGACTTCCTGGTGCGGCTGTACAACCCAGGTGAGTCTGATGCAGTGGCCATGGTGAACTTCAAACACAGCTACTCTGCTGCTGAAGTTCGGCAGCTCGATGAATCTCCTGTTGAGACACTGTCTCCACAGGACGATGGGCGCTGCCAGCTGCTCATGCCCGCACATGCGGTCCGCACCGTGGCCTTTGCTCCTGTCCATGCCCCGGCGCACGGGCGAGATCAAGCGTCCACGCCGCCCAAGCCGACCACGCCTCCACAGAAAACAGGTGTGACCATACCCCGTGCGGCCGTACCGCGGTCGGCCCAGGCGCGCGCCTTTCTTGGTAGCGTCTCCTTGCCGCCGGTGGTTGATGAGGGCTTTGTTGCCGCCGAAGGCGCGCGGTGCGAGGAGCTCCGCAAGCAGTATGAAGATGTCCGGACTCAGGCCGCGGCCACACAGCCAAACGCATACAAGGCCATGCTCGCACGCTCGGCGCTCTCGACGGCGCACCGCACCTTGCTTGAGGCCGAGATTTCCGTAATTATGGCGGAGCGCAAACTCAAGCAGACCAAGAGCGGCCGGGCGCTGCCCGAGCCTTATGATGAAAACACGCGTGAGGCGCTGCGTCAGATAGGCCGCAAGCTCAACGACGCCCGCATTCAGAAGCGCACCGACGACTACCTACTAGCAGTTACAGAGGGGGCCACTACTCATGCAACCGAGTGAGAATCCAGACATTGCGCAGCTTGCCCGTGAGCTGTATCCCACGGAGTCTGCGTCTTTCCTCGCAGCGCTTGACCAGACGGTCGAAGACTGGACAGCCACATCCCGGGACGCTCAAGCCCAGCAGGCTGCCGACCTTGCAAACTCCGCCCAGGCGGCCGACCCGGCAAACCCCGCCATGTTCTCACAGCAGGACGTCCTGCTCATTACCTACGGTGATCAGTTCCGGAGCGATATACCCAAGGAGAAACCCCTCAACGCGCTCTGCCAGTTTGCCGAGCAGCGTCTGCGGGAGCTGTGCAGCTACATTCATATCTTGCCGTTTTTCCCATCCACCTCGGATGACGGTTTTGCGGTTTCTGACTACAGCCGGGTAGATCCTGAACTTGGTGACTGGGAACCAATTACTCGGACATCGGGTTCGTTCCGCATGGCCTTTGATCTGGTGCTTAACCATAGCAGTGCCTCGCATGATTGGTTTCGCCGCTTTCTTGCGGGTGAGTCTCCCTATGACCGCTACTATCACCAGCGCCCGGCCGAGTACGACTCGGCACAGGTTGTCCGCCCGCGCACGCATCCGCTTCTGACGCCCTTCACCCGGCCGAACGGAGAGAAGGTGTTTGTCTGGACAACCTTTAGTGAAGACCAGGTAGATCTGAACTACTCGGCGCCCGAGCTTATGATTGAGATCATTGGGATCCTGCTGCTGTATATTTCACGGGGCGCCTCAATGATCCGGCTTGATGCAATTGCCTACCTCTGGAAGGAGGACGGCACGACGTGCATACATCACCCCAACGCGCACAATGCAGTCAAGCTGTTCCGTGCCTTGGTCGACCACCTTGGGCTGGATACCGTGCTCCTGACCGAGACGAATGTGCCCCACCAGGAAAACATCAGCTACTTTGGCAATGGCAGTGACGAGGCGCATATGGTGTACAACTTTGCTTTGCCGCCACTGACCCTTGAAGCCTTTATCTCTGGTTCGGCAACGAGTCTAAGGCGCTGGGCAGCAACCCTTCCGCAAGAGTCCGGTACCACTACCTTTCTTAACTTTCTTGCATCACATGACGGAATTGGTGTGACTCCGGCTACCGACTGGTTAAGTGAGGAGCGTTTTGACCACTTGGTAGAAACGGTCGCGGCGCGTGGAGGACGGGTTTCCTGGAAGGCCACGCCTCAAGGCAAGGTTCCGTACGAGCTCAATTGCAACTTCTTCAGTGCGGTCGCCGACCCCGATCTGCCACGTGACCTAAGGGTACGCGCCTTTCTGTCGTCGCAGGCAATTATGCTCGCGCTTGCCGGAGTCCCCGGTATTTACGTTCACAGTTTGCTTGGCTCGGAAAGCTGGGAGGATGGCCCGGAGCAGCTGGGCCATAACCGGGCCATTAACCGCCAAAAACTCTCTCTGACTCAGGTCGATGCCGAACTCAACGACCCCGGCACGCTGCGGCATGCGGTCTTCAGCGGGTTTTCACAGCTCATTCAGGCCCGCAAGCGCTACTCAGCCTTCTCTCCAACCGCGCGGCAGGTAGTGTTGGGTACCGCTAATTCGGCCGCAGCCACCACGGCCGCCGCCACGGCCGCCGCACGCGCAACAACCGACGCGGCCGACGCAACGGACGCCGACACTCCACGCGAGGTTTTCGCCGTGCTCCGTGAGTCTGCAGACAGCCGTGTCCTCTGTCTCACCAACTGCTCGGCGGCCGAGGTTGTCTGGCCCCATGGTGCTCCCGGCAGCGCTCGCGACATTGTCAGCGGGCGGGAGGTGAACGTCGCGAATGGCGGTGTTTCCTTGGAGCCGTACCTGACCCTGTGGCTTGAACTGCGTCCGGAGCACCACCTCGGGCCACGCGCGGGCAGTGCCTCATGAGCAGCCAGAGCCACCAGCACCTCATGAGCAACCAGAGTAGCCCCATGCGTCGGGCAGGTTTCGTTGGTACCCGCTTCGCCGGTACCGACGGCGTCTCGCTGGAGACCACCAAGTGGGAACATGTCTTCGCACGCATGGGAATAGACTCGGTGTACTTCTGCGGAGTCTCGGATCATCCGGCGGCGAGTTCCTACATCGCCCCGCATGCATTCTTTGAGCACCCTGATATTATGGCGATACAGGAGCAATGCTTTGGAGCACAGCGGCGCCCACCCGAACTAAGCCGTGAGATACGCCTCATCACCGAGCTGCTCAAGGAGCAGCTCTACCGCTTTCTGGAGCTCTTGCAGCCGGACTTCCTGGTGCCGGAAAACGCGCTTGCTATTCCTATGAACATTCCCTTGGGCCTGGCCATTACCGAGCTCATTGCAGAGACCGGTATTCCCACCCTTGCGCATCACCATGACTTTGCCTGGGAGCGTGACCGTTTCCGGGTCAACGCGGTGGCGGACATTCTAACTGCGGCCTTTCCTCCGCGGCTGCCCTCAATAAGGCATGCCGTTATTAATCTTGAGGCGCAGCGCCAGCTTGCACACCAGTGCGGTCTGTCTTCGGTGGTGGTACCCAACGTCTTTGACTTTGCGCAGCCTGCCCCCGGAGTTGACGACTACAATCGCGACCTCCGCAGCGCCCTGGGAATAGCCCCGGAGGAGATCATGCTGCTGCAGCCCACTCGCATCATTGCGCGCAAGGGAATTGAGCATACCCTGGAGTTGGCCTCACGCCTGCATCGTCCCGGCCGCCCGGTGGTGGTGGTCATTCCGCATCAGGAGCTGGATGAAGGTGACGCCTACGCCCAGCGGGTACTCGCCTACGCCGAGAGCCTTGGGGTGCGCACCATTGTGCGTTCTGACCGCATAGCTCTCACCCGCGGCCGTACTGGTACTGGTGAAGGAGCAAAGGTCTACAGCCTCTGGGATCTGTACCTGCATTGTGACTTTGTGAGCTACCCGTCGTTGTATGAAGGATTTGGCAACGCCTTTGTCGAGGCTGTGTTCTTTAACAAGCCAATCTGTGTGAACCGCTACTCAGTCTACCGTGAGGACATGGAACCGCTTGGTTTTCAGGTAGTGACGATGGACGGGTACATTACAGATGAAGTGGTGAGGGAGGTTGAGCAGCTGCTCGGCGACCCCGCCGAGTGCGCAAAGCGGGCAGAGACAAACCGCGAGATAGCGGCCCGGAATTTCTCTTACGAAGTGCTCGAGTCACGACTCCGTGAGCTCCTCGCGGTGCTCAGGTGAGGAGCTGAGGCACATACAGGGTTCAGCCAAACAGCCGAATAACCGTCATCATGGTTGCCAGCACCGTGAAGCCGAGCGCCAGCAACGCCTGCATACCGTTGAACCGCTTGTTCATGTCCTCAAAGCGCTTGTCGACCGCCTCAAAGCGCTTTTCCATGCTGTTCTGCATGTCCTCAAAGCGCTTGTCGACCGCTTCAAAGCGCTTGTCCATGCTCTTCTGCATGTCCTCAAAGCGCTTGTCGACTGCCTCAAAGCGCTTGTCCATGTAGTGCGTCAGTTCTTCAAAGCGTTTGTCCATGCTGATCTGCATGGACTCTATGCGGGCGTTTATGGCACGTATCTCGGTGAGAAGAGTGCTAATCTGGGCCCCAAAATTCGTGACCGACGCCAGCTCTGGCTGCCCGCTCCCTGACTCGCCCGTCCGGCCAAAGTGCTCGGCCAGACGTGATATGTAGCGGTGCAGTGAGTCACGGTTCTTAACCTCAACCGCCTCGGCAAGGTCTTTCTCTAGATCCTCTACCCATTCTTGTGCCATCATTGCTCTCCCCCTGTAGTATACACTCTTTACGCAGTGCGCTCAAAGAAGTACTACATAGGAAACTGCTCTGTTGCTTCGTCACACGAAAAAAAACGTGTGAAATTATGCGTCGGGCAGGATGGTCACCACCACCGAGCGTTCCCGGCGCGGGCCGTCAAACTCACAGAAGAAGATGTTCTGCCACCGTGAGAGGCCAAGCGTCCCGTTGCTAAAGGGTATCGTTTCACTGGGGCCCACAATACCGGCCTTCAAATGGCTGTCTCCGTTGCCGTCTTGTTTGTCGTGTTCCCAGACGCCCCGTGGAATGAGCTTGCGTAGCAGGGTTACGACATCGAGCTGTACACTATCGTCCCAGTTCTCCTGAATCATAATGGCCGCCGTCGCACCTTGGGCGTACACCGCGCACAGCCCAGATGCCTCGCCGGAGTCGGCCAGCACCGCCGCAACCCTGTCGGTAATGTCGTACAGCGCCTCGCGCTCGTGAGTAGGAAAGGTTATTGAGTACTGCATGCGCCCAGTGTAGCACGACTGCAGGGGAACAACGGCGGGCCACGCGCAACGGCTGCTTCTCCAGCGGCTCGGCTTTGGGGTACACTGCCGCATCTATGCACACGACACGTACCCATGTAGGCACACACGCAGGCACCCATGCAGGCGCTTGACCCCGACCGCGAGAGAGCATTCCTCCTCAAGCTCGCCAATACGCGCATGCCTTTTGGCCGCTACCAGGGCCGCTACCTGGTTGACCTGCCCGAGCCCTACGTCGTCTGGTTCAAGGGGCAAGGCTTCCCACCCGGCGAACTCGGCACCATGCTGGCCTCAATGTACGAGATCAAGGCCAACGGCCTGGAAGGTCTGCTGCGTCCACTTATTCGCCGCGAATAGGCGTGCGGGCGCTCATGGGCGTGCCGCCGCGGAGCTGCTCCAGCACTGACCCCGGCGCCGCCTGGGCATGGTGCAGCTCCGCGCCGTCGCGCTTTCCGGGGCCAGGCCCCCGCTCACGCGGCGGCCGCCTGCGGCGCCCCTCCAATTGCTCACGCGGTAGGTCCCGGCTGAACAATCTCCACGGTGGGAAACTCCCGGTGGATCCTGGCCGGATCCCGGGTGAGCAGGGTCAAGCGCTCTACTGCGGCGTGGGCTCCAATGAAGAAGTCGGGCAAGGGGCTCTCCCTGCTGCCACCGCGCTTGCGGTATGCGACAAACGCCTTGCCAGCAAGAAACAAGGCCGCCCGAGGGATTGGCAGGACAAGGAACTCCAGGCCAGCTAAGGTCGCCTCCAGGGACTCAATCGTACGGAAGCCGACCGATATCTCGGAATACACAACCGCATTAATGCACAGCGCATGGGTGCAGCCCCACCGGACGAGCAACTCCTTGGAAGGCGCAAAGAAGGCCGGATCCCGGGTCAAGAGGTCCAGCACCACGCTGGAATCAAGCAGCGCCTGTTTCACCGGCGGGTGAGGGCCAGGATTTCGTCGGTGGACATGCCCACATCCGCACTTCCCGCGTAGTTCTCCAGCCGTTCCGCCACCACATCAGGCTGCACAATCCGCTTCACCACTGCATGATCGCCCTGCAGTTCAAACTCCACCTCTGTCCCTGGGTTAATTCCTAATGCAACACGAATAGACTGCGGAATGGTAACTTGCCCTTTCTCTGTTACTCGCATAGTAATACTCCTACAGTAATACTATTACAGCCGTTGCGCGCGGTCAAGCCTGCACTGCACACGAGCGTGCCTACCCTGAAAAACCCGTGTAATACGTGTAATAGAGAAATACGTGCTACACAGGAGTGGGTATAGAATGGCAAACATTACAATATCGATTGACGACGACCTGCTGAAGCGTGCCCGGAAGATTGCAATTGATCGTGACACAAGCTTCAACGGACTTGTGCGGGAATATGTTGAGGCCCTCGTGACGAGCTTCATCAACGGTAGCGCACCCTACCAACAGCTTAGCTCTGAGAGTGCAGCAGCTCAGCGAGTTCGTGCAGGCCAATCACCTCTACGCCTTGGCTTTTTGTGTAGCGTTCGGCACCACCATACACAATGAAAGACCGGTCCGGTTTCATGTCCTCCAAGGCGGTGTAGAAGCTTGTGCTGGGGGAAGGAACCATGCCGCGCTTGATTTCCACCGCCCACCGTTGGCCGCCGGGAAGATGAAGGATCACGTCCAGCTCGACGCCGGTAGCAGTCCGGTAGAAACTGGGTTCAGTACCATCCGGGGCAGCTGAGAGCAGGTTTTCAATAACAAAGCCTTCCCAGCTTGCACCCGCCACCGGGTGACCCAGCACCTCCTCCATCGACCTGAGTCTCAGAAGCGAATGCACCAGACCGGAGTCGCGCACGTACACCTTTGGGGATTTTACCAGACGTTTGCGGGTATTCGCATGATGAGGTTGCAGCCTGCGTAGAAGCAACAGGTCCACCAGCAGGTCGATGTAGCGGGCGACGGTCTTTCCGTCCACGCCCAGGCTGCGGGCAAACTCGGCAGCGTTGAGCAGAGATCCCTGCGCATGAGCCAACATCGTCCAGAAACGCCGGAGCGTCTCTGCTGGAATCCGGGGCCCCAGCTGGGGCAGATCGCGCTCGAGGTAGGTATCAATGAAGTTCGTGCGCCAGAGAGCCGACTCCCGGTCGCCGGCGGCAAGAAAAGAGGGTGGGAAGCCGCCTCGGATCCACAGGTCGGCGACCTGGTCTGGCCCAGCTTCAAGCACGGAAAAGGGCGTGAGCTCCAGGTACGCAATGCGTCCCGCCAGTGACTCACTAGACTGCCGGAGTAACTCAATTGACGCCGACCCCAGCAGCAGAAACTGTCCCGCCCGCCTACCTGCCAGAATATTCTCATCAATAATGCCCCGCAGAACCTCAAAGAGTCCCGGAACGCGCTGAATCTCATCTATTATTACCAGGGAGTCGCCCCGCCCGGAAAGGTACCCAAGTGGGTCGGAGAGCTTTTCACGGTCCGCGGGGTTCTCAAGATCCAGATAGGTAGAGGGGATACTGGAGGCAAAGCTACGCGCCAAGGTGGTCTTGCCGACCTGGCGCGGGCCGAGCAGTGCAACCGCTGGAAAGATCGCGAGGTGTTGCTTCAATTTTGCCTCAAGAATGCGAGCAATCATACGTGCAATTATGGCACACTATTCCATAATTGCAAGGCGCAATCCAGCGCCTCAGTCCATCCGTAGATGAATCCGGAATGCTTCGTGCCTCAGGAAATCGAGCAGGCGACGAACCTGCAAGGGGCCTGCGGCGCTCTCAAGCCGCAGGTCGGCAACCAACTGAACGCCGGGGAAGCGGTAGCGCTCATGGAAGTAGACAAGATTATCGTCCAGTGTGCGGTCTGAGGATTTCACCTCCAGCATGAGCTCGGGTGTGCCTTCTTTGACCAGCAGAAAATCGACCTCCCGCCCTTCCTTGGTTCTCAGGTAGCATAGCGTGCGGCGTTGCCCATCGCTGTCCTCCAAAAGACAGATTTGTCGGTACAGCGACAGGGCTGCAAGATTCTCCAACCGCTGCCCCTCACCCTCCACCAAAGGAGTGTCAAAAAAATACAGTTTCGGCTGCTGCTTGAGTGACCGGGCAATGGAATGGTGGAACGGGTAGATGCGGAACACAATGTACAGAGCTTCCAGAATTTCGATGTAGTGTTTGACTGTGTTGGGGGATACCCCAATATCCTCGGACAGGCTTTGGTAGCTTAGCGGCGCGGCAACCCGCTGTCGCAGTAACTCGACAAGCAGATTCATGGCCTTGAGCTGGGTAATGTTCTCGTAGCTCAGAATGTCTTCTCGGATCAAACCGTCCAGATACTGCCGGCGCCACCGATTGGCTTCGGTGTCGTTTTCGGCCAGAAAGGGCTCGGGAAAGCCTCCACGCGACAAATGGTGTTCCAGGGTATACTCGGTGCCCAAAGCAGCTACCTCGGCCGGGGTAAATGGGAACAAACGATGATGAAAATAACGCCCGGCCAGGCTGTCACCGGATTGGCGGAAGGTTTCCAGACGAGCGCTTCCGGTCACCAGCACCGTTTGCCCGGGAGGCCTGGTATCCCAGATCCCCTTCAGATAGCTTTTCCAGTTGGGCATTTTGTGAATTTCATCGAACACCAGCAGATCGGTGTTCGAAGCCCAGGCCTGATGTGCCATTACCTCTCTATCCTGTTCGTTATCCTGGTTCAGGTACAGCGCCCTGGAATAGGACTGCATGATCTGCCGCGCCAGCCAGGTCTTGCCCGCCTGCCGCGGTCCGGAAATAAACACCATTTTTTTTGTCAAATCTGATAAAACCAGGCTTTTCTGCTCGCGTTCCATTACGACAATTCTATCACTCATTGCGGAATGGTCAAGCCGGTTCCGCAATAAGATTCGGAATAGTCGCTGTACCCCGGACTACGCATCTCCGAGGGTTCCGCGCAGTACAGTTTATCCGGTCGTATTGACAAAACGTACGGCAAAGCGTACTGTTAAGCTGGAGGATCCCATGAGAATACTCAATGCAAGTGATGCCCGCGCCAACCTCTATCGACTAATTGATCAAACCAATGAATCTCATGAGCCGGTAATCATCTCTGGAAAAAGAAGCAGGGCCGTACTTCTTTCCGAGGAAGACTGGAAATCTATTCAGGAGACCTTGTATCTGATCTCAGTACCCGGCATGAGAGAGTCAATTGTGAACGGTATGAAGGAACCGCTATCTGACAGCTCTCGGGAGCTGGACTGGTAGTGTGGGAGCTCGCTTACTCGAGGCATGCTAAGAAAGACGCGCGAAAACTGGCCGAAAGCGGTTTGAAAGAAAAAGCACAGTCCCTGCTCGCAATCCTGCAAACTGACCCGTTTCAGAATCCTCCGCCATACGAGAAGCTGATCGGCGATCTCACAGGAGCCTACTCACGCCGCATCAACATCCAAGATCGACTGGTCTATGAAGTTTTTCCGGAAGAAAGAGTCGTGCGAGTCCTCCGAATGTGGACGCATTACGAGTAAGCGTGGCCGCCTGTATCTCAGTATATTCCCGAATAGTACGGTATAATATGGAAGATATTCCTTAATAGTTGTACTATATAAGTATTGAGGGGTGCTGATGATAGAACGAACCAAAGCCAATGATCTGCGCGTCGTAACAGGAAAAGGCAAGGCGATCATTCTGTTGGGAGCCCGGCAGACTGGAAAGACCTCCTTGCTGAATATGCTCTTTCCTCCTTCTCGTGATGACATCCTGTACATGAGTGGTGACGACGCCGATGTCAGGAAACTATTCGAGAATCTTTCAGCCGAACGGCTGAAAATGTATCTTGGAAAAAAGCGCCTGCTTGTGCTCGATGAGGCGCAGCGTATTACCGACATAGGACTGCGGCTCAAGCTAATTACCGACCAGCTTCCCGAAGTACAGTTGATAGCAACCGGATCCTCCTCGTTCGATTTGGCCAACAAAGTGAACGAACCACTTACCGGTCGCAAGCGGGAGTATCACTTGTACCCGGTTTCCTTTGGCGAAATGGTACATCATCATGGCCTGCTGACCGAAAAACGGCTCCTTCCACACAGGCTTATCTTTGGCTCGTATCCGGAGGTCGTCAGTACCCCCGGTGATGAGAAAAGCATACTGCGAGAAATTTCCCAAAGCTATTTGTACAAGGATGTATTGGCCTGGGAGCAGATTCAGAAGCCGGAAAAACTGGAGCGGCTTCTGCAGGCACTTGCGCTGCAGATAGGTTCGCAGGTGTCTTATTCCGAGCTTGCTCGTCTGTGCGGGCTTGATGCCAAAACAGTCGAGAAATATATATGCATTCTCGAACAGACATATATTGTATTTCGGCTTTCCTCCTTCAGCAGGACTGCCCGCAATGAACTGAAAAACAGTCGGAAATTCTATTTCTATGACAATGGAATCCGGAATGCCGTGCTCGCCAATTTCAGTCAGATAGAGAGCCGGCAGGATGCCGGTAATCTATGGGAAAACTGGCTGATGTCTGAACGCAGAAAATTCACCGATGCCCAGGGCATATGGGTCAACTCGTATTTCTGGAGAACCAAGGAGCAAAAAGAGATTGATCTTGTCGAGGAATCCGACGGGATTCTCGCCGCTTATGAGTTCAAATATTCAGCATTCAAAAGGGTAAAATGCCCGGCCGCATTTGCTTCGGCCTATCCGGATGCGAGCTTCAAGCTTATACATCCGGACAATGTGGAGGAGTTTCTGCTGCCCGGTCAATAAGCCGATCAGGCGACGAAGCTGCTGGGGGGCTGGCGGCTCGGTGCGTGCCACCAGCAGTCTGTCAAAAGGGTCGGTATGGATGTGCGGGAGTTCCTCCATAGCGGCGGTGTGTCGGGACACAATGCTCAAACCCCTATAGCCGGAAACGCTGAACCAGTGCACGGCTTCTTTCCCCGATATCGGCATGGTCTTCCGGTCCA
>REEM01000242.1 GCA_007695055.1 Spirochaetaceae bacterium
GACATCGACATTTGACTTGATGACTTCAACAAGCAGCACCGGAAGGTAAGCGAAGAACATGAGGAGGTTCTTCAAACGATAGAGTGGCATCTCCGCTTCCGTGAAAAGGAGACTTCTAGAAAACACCGTCACTCCCAGGGCCACAAAGACACCGACAGTGAAGGACTCTTGTGTGCGGACGGGGGTAAGCAGTACCCAGAAGGCCAGGAGCAGCAGAAACGGAATGATGTGACGCTTCATTGACCGAAGGTCATGTGGTTTCATGGTGCTCTCCAGTTGAGGTGCGTGAATGAACACAAGGTCTTCTGTACGGCCTACTGGCATTGTACAACTACAGTCCGAAATTTATCAATGAAATGCGCTGTTGCTTGGCCAAATAAATAAGGGAGTGCCACGGATTGGCGCGTTTCTCGTTACAGTAAAATCATACACAGGAGGCCTCGACGATTTCACTTGGATATTCGGCTTAGTTCGCATATCGTAGGTGCATGAGACACCCGAGATTGCAAGAGTTTGACAACAAAATGAAGCAGATCTTTGACGAGGTTGACGCCTATCTCGAGGACCGTTATGGCGATCGTTATCCTTTGCACCCGGCTCGAGCGGCCCACGGAAGCACCGCGAACCCAGAACACAGTGGGCTGTTCACGGTGGGGGCAGACTTCACTGCCGGTTACGGCTCTGACCTGGGGCGCGGGTACCTTCTGGCTGTAGATATCAAAACGTTGACCGATGTACCTGACGATGTTGAGGATGAGATTGACCAGGTTGCGGTGGAAAAGGTGCGTGAACTGCTGCCTCTGTACTTTCCCGAGCGACGGCTCGAGGTCTCTCGCGACGGACGTCACTTCAAGATCCATGGAGAGTTGCGGCTAGGAAATGCGTGAGGAGTGCGCGCAGAAGGGCATTCAAAGGGCTTGCCATTCCGTTTTAACGTGTTAGTAATGCCTGAAAGTCTGCATGTGGGGTTGATCTCGTTGCGGAAAATGGTGAGGTTTCAAGGTGTAGACAGACATGGAAAGGAGGAAACACTATGTCACGACGTATACTTTTTGCACTCCTCGCCATTGCTTTTAGTTCCAGCTTTGTTTTTGCAGGTGGAGCCGCAGAGGATGCGGTAAGAGAGGATGATGGGCGTTATGATCGCAGCGACTGGCCCGAGGTTGTTCGCATTGGCGTACTACCCGAGGAAGACCAAGCGGTCATGATAGAACGCTACCAGCCCTTCCTGGCTCACATGGAGGAGTCGCTAGGGGTTACTGTAGAACTCTTTTTTGGAAACGACTTTGCAGCCATGGTTGAGGCAATGAGAGCTGGCGATATTGAGGTATCAAAGTTCAGCCCCTCTGCCTACGTAATGGCTGCCGAACGTGCGGGTGCTGAGGCCTTTGTGCAGGGCGTGCGAGATGCAAGCGCACCAACCTACAAGAGCTTTATTGTTGCCCGAGACGACACCGGGATTGACAGCGTAGATGACGTGGTGGGAAGCACCTTTGCTTGGGTCGACCCGGCATCAAGCTCCGGCTACATCGTCCCTCGAGCCATGATGATAGATGCCCTGGACACCACCGACGAAGAGCTTGACGCAATGTTTGCCAACGTCATTTTTAGTGGCGGGCACGACGCCTCGGTACGCTACGTCATTAACGGTGACGCAGACGCAGCCGCAGTCTCGGAAAGTCACATCGAGCGCTTGCAAGCGGCTGAGAAACTTGGAATTGACAACTTGGTAGTAGTCGACGAGACAGATCCAATTCCAAGCCCGCTCGAGGCCTACCGTGGAGACCTTCCCGACAGTCTGAAGCAGGCGCTTCATGAGGCCTACACCAGCTTTGACGATCAAGAATTCCTGGAAGGCTATAACTACCACGACGGTTTCATTGCGGTCGACGACAGCGCCTACGACGTTGTTCGTGACATTCATGAACAACTTGGGCTCTGAGAACAGCTAATCATGTAGTTTGTTTCACGTGGCGTTGGAGCCTACTGTGAGGTAGGCTTCAACGGCCTTGCTCGGCGAAACCTCATGTTCGTGTGCTGCTGCAGCTCCGGGGCGCCCGCAGCTCCGTGCGGCCTACACCTCCGGCTCCCCCGCTCCTCCAGGGCGCTACATCATTTTCATGCTGCCTTTATAGAACGAGATATCGGCGTGAATTATCATGGCACCCTGTTTGTCATCCATGTCGCCGGTGATTTCCTCAATTCCAGCAATGATCTGGTCGGCCTTTTCTTCGGGAACGAGTGCGAGAATTGTCTTGCTGTGATTCTTACGTTCCTGCATAAAGCCAATGAAGCCAGCAAACAACGGAACGTTGCTGATGTACTCACCCATTCCTGAGCTTTCCAGAATCGTTGCCCCGTCAATGCCTTCTTGAATGAAGTACTCAAGAATATCGTAAAGGAAGTCCTCAACATACAGAATAATGAAGAACAGCTTCATTTTACGTTTGGTGTTGGGGTTGTCGGCGGTTGCGCTGAGGCGCTGCAGAAAAGCTTCATAGAGCGCGGTTGCGGTGGGGGCTTTGAGGAGTTGGTTTCGCACATGTACGGAGTTGACCATATGGGCAATTGCCGCAAGAATTTTCAAGTGCTCGGACACCGCGTCTTTAGGCCCAAGAATGACAAACAAGAGGCGGCTCTTCTTTTTATCAGGTGCTGCAAAAGGTACCCCGTGTGGTGCCACAGCAATAGCTATGGAGAACTCCCGCATGCCTTCAATTCGCGCGTGCGGTAAGGCAACGCCATGTTCAAAGCCGGTGCTGCCGTTGGCCTCGCGCTCTCGGAGCGCCTTGAGCACCTCCTCGGCGCCAATCTCTGCCACCTTTGGGTTGTTACAGGCCAGAGCAGCAAGCTTGGTAAGCACCTCCGACTTGGTGTCGGCCTGCAACTCAACCGTGCAGCAGTCTTGATAGAGAATATCGTAGAGTTCCATTACACCTCCATACCGGTGCCGTTTATGACTGCACGCTTAGCCAAGGGTGGGCCAATTATTTGGTTTGCAAAAACCGAGAGGAGAATCACGTTTACCAGGGTCTCAACGAGTGCGGCCTGTTCGGGTGACATTGCAGCTGAAACTGGTGAGGCCTGTATCAACAGCACCAACCCGAGCGCCACGCCAGCTTGAGGAAACATGCAGAAGCCCAGGTTTCGTTTTATCTCTGGTTCAACCCCGGAGAGTGCGCATCCGGCGTAGACAGTTGCATACTTGGACAGGTTTCGTACCACTACATATACCCCACCAATGAGTAGTACCTCCGGACGTGCCAGAATTCCTAGTTGGAGTTCACTACCGGCAAGCACAAAGAACAGGGCATAGATTGGTGGCGTTAGCGGTTCAATGGTGCGGAAAAGTCGATGGTGGCGTGCGGATAGGTTTACCAGAACTGCACCTGCCGTCATGTTAATGAGCAAGGGTGAGAGGTGGAAGGTTATGGCTATGCTGGTAAAAAGAAGGGTAATGCCAAGGGTCAGGAGCAGGAGTTCACTGGTACGACGTCGGTGGCGCACCGAGAAGTGAATGAGGAAACCGGACAAAAGTCCCAAGGCAAGGGAGTACACTACCTCGCCCAATGCATGGCCAAACAGCGCCAATGCGCCTACATCCGGCCCGGTTAGCCCCAGCAACCCAGCAGCAATTGCAAAAACAATTCCAAAAAGCACCACACATCCGGCGTCAAGCAGTGCCACAACCCCGTACAAGTAGTCAACAAATGTTCCATGGGCACGCAGCGACTGCACAACAGCAACCGTTACAGCCGGGGATGAGGCCGTAGCAATTGCGCCAAGAAGCAGAGCATAGGGCAACTGTACCCCAACGAGCATGGTGGCAAGTGTGACCGCAGTAAATACGCCCAGAAGTTGGACAACCGTAATGGTGACGACCTCTTTACCCATGAGGCGCAGTTTGGTGAGTGAGAACTCACTTCCAATGGTCAACGCAATGAGTCCGAGTGCCACCTCGGTAACAATCTGCATGGAGGCCGACATTTCTCTAGGTACCACGCCGAGTACGCTTTCACCAATGAGGATTCCGGCAAAGATATAGCCGGTAATCTCCGGAAGGCGGATCAAGGCACACAGCCTACCCAGGTAATAGCCTGAGATGAGCATAATGCCTACGGTGAAAAGCGCATGCCTGCCTAAGAGATCACGTAGTTCCAGTAGATGTAGGAACAGGAAGTCCATGAGTTATAGCCTTTTACATCTGCACATAACACCAACCTAACCAGGATGCTCGAAAGCGACAAGGGCTTCTCATGCCCTATCCACTATGTTGCTCCTAAGTGGGTAACGACATGATTGAAACTAGCTCCAATTCCGCATATAGTTCTTGTGGGCACACGTGAAACAGGGTGTGTAGCTTTACCATGAATAAAGGGAAGAAAGTATGGCTGAAGGACAGCAAACCTCTCATGAGCGTATTGGTGAGTTTCTGGTAAAGATTGGGGCCATGACCCCGGAGCAACTCGTTGAAGTTCTTGAGCAACAAAAAAAAGAGCCCAACCGCCTCTTTGGTGAGATAGCGGTTGAACTCGGTTATATTAACGACTCTGCGGTAGATACCTTTCTCGGCCGCAATAAGAAGTAGCGTGTAGGGTAGCGAGCCTTAGGCTCCCTTGCGTGCACCTTCGCCGTAGCTCCGACTGCGTCCACCACCGTTGCTGGGGCGACCTTCATCACGTCCACGACGAAAGTTCTGTCCGCCTCCGCCATTGCTGGGGCGCCCACCACCACGATAGCCACCACCGTTTCCACCGCGTCCGCCGCCGCCACTCGGTCGGCCGCCGTTAGGGCGTCCACCTCGGTTTCCGCCGCGACCAAAAGAACGTGGCTCAGGTGCGTCAAAATGGAAGGCATGGTTGCTGTCTACGCGCACTGAGCTGTTGATCAGGCGTTCAATAGATCGCAGTGAACCAATTTCATCTCGGTCACACATTGACAGAGCCGAGCCGTCAGCTCCTGCTCGCCCGGTACGACCAATGCGGTGGATGTAGGTTTCGGCCTCGTTTGGCATCTCAAAGTTCACTACATGCGATATTGCATCGACATCAATTCCGCGAGCTGCGACATCGGTCGCAACCAGCACCTGAATGCGGCCAGCGCGGAATGCATCTAAGGCACGTCGGCGGGCGCTCTGGTTTTTGTCGCCGTGTATGGAGTCACTTTTGATGTTGTGCTTCTCAAGCATCATAGACAAGCGTGAAGCCCTATGCTTTGTTCGGGTGAACACAATGGTACGGTGCATGCCGCGTTCGGCAATGAGGTTCAGCAGCAACTCGTTCTTGTTGCCGTGCTCCACGAACATGACGCTCTGATCAATGCTCTCTACCGGCAGGGTGCTTGTGCCGCACTCAATGTGCTCAGGATTGTTGAGGATAGACTCACCAAGACTTGCAATTTCGCGCGCCATGGTTGCAGAGAACAGCGCGGTGCGGCGGTCTTGCTCGGTCATGGCACAAATGCGGCGAACATCGGGAATGAAACCCATGTCCAGCATTCGGTCAGCCTCGTCCAACACCAGGAAGCGTACACGCTCAAGCGAGACATGGCGCTCGTTAATGAAGTCCAGGAGTCGGCCGGGAGTTGCAACCAGGATATGTGGCTGTTCAGCCAGGATTCGCTGTTGGGTTGGTTTTGGGGCGCCACCGTAGACAACGGTGTGTCGGATTCGCATTTTCGCACCGTAGTCACGAATGCTGTCGTTGATCTGAATAGCAAGCTCACGAGTAGGAGCTAAAACCAAAGCCAGGGGCATGGCCGGAACCGAAGGAACCCGAACCGGGCCTTGTGAGTTGCCGTAGCGGCCCCCGCGGGTGTCACGACCACCGTAGCGTCCGCCACGTGAGTCTCGGCCACCTTGTCCGCCGCGACCGCCGTTGTCGAACCGGCCACGTCCGTTGGAGCGTCCACCGTTTCCGGAATCGCTATAGCGACCGTTTTCCGGCCCAACGGTAATGGGCTTCTCCATAGCGCTGTCCTGAGCAATAGAAATTGCCAGCTGCTGAAGCAAAGGCAGCACAAATGCTGCGGTCTTGCCGCCGCCGGTCTGGGCCGTTGCCATAAGGTCGCGGCCTGAGAGGAGAACAGGGATAGAACGAGCTTGTATCTCGGTAGGCTCGGTGTAGCCTTGGGCTTGAACTGCATCGAGAATGGGCTGGATAAGCTCCAGCTCTGAAAAAGACTTAGGGTACATGAAATTCCTTTGTGTGCAGTTCAGCCAGTATATAGCATACAGCTACGGCGGAAGCGCACGAGTTTAGAGTTGCGGTTTTGGATATCACTTGAAAACGCGGATCCCGAGTAGGGCGGCTGGGTTCAACCGGAATGACGGGCTATCGGCAGGATTCCGTGAGATCACGGTTCGCTTGGCCCAAGTACAGCATGCTATAGATAAGTTGTCAAGCGGTAATAAAAACACTTTCAAGCCACATAGAATATCACCTTGCCGGAGCCTGCGGTCTTTGCGAGAATGGCCCTATGCCGGTGTCTGATACAGCTTCCTCTACTGCAGCAGCAACTACCTTAAGCCGCCCCCTGTTTGTGATTGGGGATCTCCACGCTAACTACGACGCCTGTGTTGCTATTCTACGTGGGCTGGAACTTGTGGACCGCGGCTTGGCCTGGCAGGCGCCCAATGTCGATGTAGTACAACTGGGCGATGTTTGTGACCGCGGCCCGAACAGCCGCGACATATATGAGCTCTTTATGCGGCTGCAGCAGGAGGCTTCGGCGGCCGGTAGTAGCTTTGAGGTGCTGATAGGGAATCACGAGGTCATGAATGCTTTTGGCATGGAACAGTACACCACGGAACAGGAGGCGGCTGGCTACGCCCGGAATTCGGGTGGGTCTGGCTGGAACGAAAGGCGCGCGGCCTTTGCACCCGGTGGCTTTGTCTTTGAGTGGTTAGCCGAGCGGCCGGTGCTGCACCGAGTAGGGCCCATAGTATGTGGGCATGGTGATCTTCCCATGGAGTTGCGCGAGGCCCAGCTTGAACACCTTGACCGTGCCTTCCGCGCCGAGTTTGTGCGGCAGGCACCAGCTGCAGGGGTGCGCCCCCGGGAACTACCTGCACTGCTTTTCTCGGGACAGTTAAGTGTGCTCTGGAGCAGGCAGGCCGAGGATGGTGGCCCGCAGTACGGGGCTTCACTGCATGAGTTTCTACGCCGGAATGGGGCCTGCGTTTATGTATGCGGACACACCCCGCAACCTGAAGGCCAGTTCAAGCAGCGCTATGCGGGGGCGTATCTTTGCATTGACACTGCAATGGGGTTTGAGGCGAGTGGCGTTGGAGCTCGAACGGCCCTGGTTATTCGACCCGATACCGGTGCTGAGCAATGGAGCTTTGGTCGGGGCCGGGGCGGGAGCCGCGCCGGGAGCCGAGTCCGACGCCGCACAATTGAACTGCCGCTTGAATGGAATAGCGAGTCCGGCAATTGAAGTATCTTGAGTGTTCAACTATAGTTTGTGGGTGACCGACTATATCCATGATCTTCTAAGACGAACCAGCCGCACCTTTGCCCTCTCCATAGAACGCCTGCCACAGCCGCTGCGTACTCGGATTGGCGTTGCGTATCTGTTGTTTCGTGTTTCGGACTACCTTGAGGACAACTACACTATTCCTGCCGCACGCAAGGCGGAGCTGCTGTGTCTGTGGGACCACGTTCTTGCAGGCCGCGTGCCGGTACATCGACTTGTTGAGGAACTCAAGCAGGATACCCACGACCACAATGACCCGGAATGCACGGTGGCTCACGACTGCGCCCAACTGATTCGAGTGCTCATGGGGTTTCCGGGGCCAGTGCGCCGAGCAATTGTGTCACGTCTGCGCAAGACGACGCGCGGCATGGCCCGGTGGCAGCTGCGTGGTGTCCGTGTGGAAACCGAGGACGATTTAGATGACTACATGCATTACGTTGCGGGCGTTGTAGGGTACCTGGTGACCGACCTGTTTGCTAACGCTCATCCGCTCATTGCTGAACGGCGCTGTGAGCTGCTACCGCTTTCACGCGAGTGCGGGCTGGGCTTGCAGAGTGTCAATGTAATTCGAGGTCTGAAGAAGGATTACGAACGTGGCTGGATCTATGTGCCGCGCAGCTTCTGCTCGCCGCACGGTATAGAGCCAGCGGACCTCTTTGAGCCTGAGCACCGGGAGCAGGCGCTGCTGGTTGTTGGTCAATTGGTAGACAAGGCCGAGCGGCATCTTCGTGCTGCGTGCTCCTATGTTGAACGCTTGCCACGGCGGTGTCACCGAATTCGTTTGTCCTGCATGTGGCCCATGTTCTTTGCCGCAGCAACTCTTGCGGCCACCCGCGGCCGCGAAGCGGCCCTTACTGCTGAGGTTAAGATAAGCCGGGCCCAGGTCGCCGTTATTGTGGCCAAGTCCGTGAAGTATGGTTGGCGCAACGGCTGGGTGCGCGGCTATCTGGATAAGCTGCTGGCTGGCAGTTTCTAAATGAGCATAGTAACAGTGGTCCCGTTTTCCACGGGTAAGTTCTAAATGGGCGTGATGTTTGCGGCGCTGGCCGCGCTGCTCTTTGGAAGTGCCGACTACGCCGGTGGAATAGCCACCCGGCGCAACTCAATTTACGCGGTATTGTTGTTCTCGCAAGCGGTGGGCTTGATGCTGGCGCTTGTTGCTGCGCCGCTGATAGGGGCCATTACCGGAGCTGGGGCGGCTGGTGCCGGGGCTGCGACCGCTGGCGGGGCCGCGAGCGGGGCCGGGGCCGCCTCCGCTGGTGTCGTCACCGCAGGGGCCGGGGCCATCCCTGCCGGTGTCGTTCTCACCACTGCGGATATGCTGTGGGGCGCGGCCGCTGGCCTTGCGGGTGCCTTGGGTTTGGCCTTTCTGTATAAAGGCCTTGCTCGCGGGATCATTGCCGTGGTCTCACCGCTGGCCGCGGTGGTGGGGGCGGTGGTGCCGGTTCTGGCCGGAGTCGTGCTGAGTGAGTTGCCCGGCCTCCTTGGTCAAATTGGCATAGCGGTGAGCATTCCGGCAATTTTTCTGCTGAGCTGGGAGCGTGTGGGAACACGTGCGCGCTCTGAGGTGCTGATGTCGGTGCGCTACGGCAGTATTGCTGGCCTCTGCTTTGGTGTCTTTTTCATTCTGATATCCAGGCCTGCGGCGGCGGCTGGCATGTGGCCCTTGGTGGCGGCTCGTGCTGCCGCCCTGCCGGTGTTGTTGTTTCTCATTGTCGCTGGCCGGCGTCCTCTCCGTGTGGCGCGTGTCGGAATGAGTTCCGTGATCCTCGCTGGCGCCCTTGATATGTCGGCCAACATCTCCTTTGTTCTGGCGTTGCACTACGGGCTGCTCTCGGTTGTGGCCGTCATAACCTCTCTGGCTCCAGCACCCACCGTCATACTCGGGCGCGTGTTCTTGGGGCAAACGCTCACCCCGGCCCGCATCTCCGGCCTCGTGCTTGCCGTGCTCGGGGTGGTGTTGTTGAGTGTGTAGACGCACGCCTGCCACCACATCACCGCGTGTCGTCACATCACAACAACATTAAAATCACACTCCCAAGCTGCAGCCACACCGGTCTGCTCATGGGTGGCAGAAAAAAAATACATGCTGTAGGCAAAATGATATCAAAATGATATCAGAATGATAGCAAAGTGATATCACTTTGCCCCTATAAGGTAATTCCAACACGTCCCGACATCGACTCCAGGCTGTCGCGGGGTGCGGTTGCCTACGCTGATAATGTGGCGTATACTGCACATAGAACTGTGTGAATACAGCGCAGCCCTTCCAGGGCGCCTTTGGTTGTTCAGGGGGAGGTGTACATGAATATTACACTCTCGGCAGACGAGCAGGTTATTGAAGCGGCGCGCACATGGGCAGCAGAGCACGGAACCTCAATAAACGCGCTCGTACGCGAGTATCTGGCCTCGCTCGCTCATGATGCTGAGGTAGAACAGGCTGCCGAAGACTTTGCAGCAAATGCGCGGGTGCACGCCGGAAACTCATCTGGCCAGGGATCATTTTCTCGGGGCGAACTCTATACGGGTTCGCGCTTTGGGGATTAAAGGGCGTGCGGTGCTTTCTCGATACCAGTATAGTAGTCTATGCAAACGATGCTTCCGACCCTCGCAAGCAAGCACTAGCTTTAGATACCGTGGTACGTCACATGCGTGAGCGTTCTGGCACCATCTCTACGCAGGTGCTACAGGAGTACGCTGTGGTAGCGGTAAAGAAGCTCAAACAGGCGGTTCCGGTGGTGGTTCATCAACTGCACCTGCTCGAGAGTCTCTCGGTCGTACAAATCAGCCCGGGGCTAGTGCGCAGGGCGCTCGAGGTGCAGCAGATTTACGGACTGAGCTACTGGGACAGCCTCATTCTGTCGGCTGGCGAATCCGCCGCCTGCGATACCTTACTCACCGAAGACCTTGATGCCGGAAGTTTCTACTGCGGCATGATCTGCAAAAACCCATTTGTGGAGGACTAAGGGCTAAACCGCTTAGCGCCGAGAATCGCACCTTGATGTGGTGATGCTTTAGTGCTACTTTGTTGGTATGAGAACTACACTTAACCTAGATCAGGATGTTCTCGAAGTGGCTCGAAGCCTATCCGCAGCGCGAGGAATATCCATAGGTGCAGCGGTATCCGCCCTTGCTCGTCGTGGTATTTCGGGAGCGGGGGGTGGTGAGCAGCAGCGTAGTCATGGGGACAGCCGTTTCCCCACATTCTCCGTGGCTGAGAACGCACCGAGTTTCGGAACCGAGGAAGTTAAGCAGGCCCTCGATGACGAGTGATGATGTTCCGCGGCAGATGCCGGATATCAATACGCTCATTGCGGCGGCATGGCC
>REEM01000174.1 GCA_007695055.1 Spirochaetaceae bacterium
CGATGGGCGTGGGCTTTGGAGTGCGAGTATAGAGAGTAATGGTGAACTCAGGTGGATCTGGGAATAAGAGACCAGGAATAAGAAAACCGGGTACCACGAAACTGAGAACGAGCTACCAGCTGATCTGGGAACTGTCCTCGTAGACCTGCAGGTTGAGTGCGCGTTCAGTACCAAAGTACGCGGTGAACTCCTCCGGCGACCGTATGGGAGCCGGAGCGCGGAGTACGCCAGGTATCCGGGGCGGTCGCAGAAGCGTGGGGAAACCGGCAATGCGGAGTCCTTCAAAGCTCAGGGCGTCTCGGGCGGCCGCGTCTATGGCAACGGCTGTCTCTTCATCTGGACGCGCTTGGAATCTACCAGGTGCTGCAATACGGTGATACACCAAGTCTACACTAGCCAACGCGCTCCGGCCGCCGGAAAGGCGAAAAGCGGTTGACCTACCGCGAGCCTCGGCCAGCTCCAGGCGCGAGTTTCTCAAGCTCAGCTCACCGCGCTCCAGTACCACTGCTGCATCGTCCAGACTCCCCGCTACCCGAACATGTACCGCGGTTGCGTGCGCCTCGGATGCTCCGAGAAATAGCCCATAAGCGAACTCAGCGGCCCCGTACAGCTCGAACTCGCTCGAGTGCAGCCCAAGCACACCGTCGGTAGCTCGCAGCGCTATGAGCCCCTGTCCGCCGCTGAGATCAAAATGAGAGTCGCGAATATCTACATCGCCAGCTGAATGCAAGGCAGTAAACAGGCCCGCACGCGGCCGCCCGGTCATGTGTAAGCCCTCTGCCGTCAAACGTGCGGCGGCGCCAATATCAATTGCACGGTAGGTACCGGCCGAGGCGGCAAGATTGAATGATGTTGCATGTAACAGGGTTTCACCGCCAGACAGGCGCAGCAAGGGCCCCGCGTTCAGGTCGCGCCCATGGAAAGTCGAGTTTTTCACCTGCGCAGTGCCGTCGCTCACGGAGAGCGCCTGCGCTGCGCCGCTCAGGTGCAGCTCCATGTTGCGTAGAACCAAGTCCGAGGACGCCTGTGTCAGCCGAAGTAGAGCGGACTCAAGGCCCAAGGCTGCCTCAAGAGTCAAGTTCGCGAGTGTCAGCGGGAGATCCTGAATGTCAAACCCGCCGCTTGGGGAGACCCGAATAGTTGGCATCTGCTGTCTGGAGCTGCCCCCGGCGTCGGACAGGCCCGCACCGGCAAGCCTGCCATCACCAGCCGAGAGGCCTTCAATACGAAGCGCCTGTGGGCTGTTTTCCGTGGTGGCCAGGCTCAGGCGTCGGGTCAGTTCATACTCACCCCCTCCGAGCTGTATCAGCGTGCGACTGTCGGCCATTGCCAACTCAAAGGCAGGTAGGAGCTCAGTATAGGGCGTCTGTCGTCCGCCACTGCGGTCGGCGTCTGGAGTCGATGTATTCGCATCTACATACACAACTGCCCTGTCAAGCACAAACCGGACGGTGGTCGAGTCGCGACTGAGGTTACCAGCCTCATCACGGCTAAACGCTTCAAGAGTGATAGCGCGATATGCACCGGAACCAATCTCAAAGGGAATCTCCTCGCCGTCATGCAGCGTCAGCTCAGTTTCCGGATCTATCTCCGGTGGACTGGATAAAAGCTCCGTGTCCTCCACAACGCGGTACAAGACCTGATCACTTGAGTCGGCGGTGCTAAATGAGACACCCACTCCGCCGTCCAGGTGTGCTTCGTTCTCTACGCCGAGGACAGCAGGCGCTTCGGGTGGAATGCGGTCAATGGCGAAACTCAGCTTGAGTTCGGGAGAGACCTGGGTCACCCCGTAAAACCATGCGGCGCGGAGCTGATACTCGTGTTCTGCATCCACACCGGGGTCTATACCAAGCGAGGAGCCTAAAACAGGTGACACTGGAGAGACCGGCGGAACCGCTTGCCCGGTTGTTAGCTCAAAGCGTAACTGAAGGCTGGGTTGGTTGAGGGTTGACCGGTCCAGCACAATTTCGTGGTTATAGAGTCCGTCGTCATGGAGTTCAGGAAATGACGGTTGAGCGGTATGTGGCCAGTCCGCAGTGGTAATCTCAAGAGCCTCGTGCTCATGCGGAATGAGCGTGAATACTATGCGTTTTGGCAGCGCCTGGTCCGAGTCTGGAGCCGCTCTATCCGGTACGGCGTCCGGTCTGCCAGGAAGTTGAAGGGGGGTGATATATTCACGCAGTTCAAGACTATCTGGCTGAGCACTTGAGTCCGAAAAATCCAAGGCGTACGCAATTCTCTGGCCATGACCATGTGAGAGAAAGACCGCTGTTGTTGAGGGAGCATGTGCCACGGTAGCTTTGGGCTGGAGTCTTGGCTGCGGGTGATCCTGCAGCTCAAAGTTTATGCGTTCCTGATGCTCGGTTATCCCAGATGCAGTCCCGCTCTCTATTTGGAGTACAAAGTGTCCGCTGCCAAAGCGCTCTACAGAAATTGCTTCATGAGGAAGGAGTACCGACACCGGTTCCTCACTGCCGTCGGGAGTAGCTCTATGCAGCGACACGGAAACGTATTCCCCGGAAGCCGGGCGTACATCCGGGCGAACAACTCCAAAGTACAGGCTATCTTCTTCAATCCCTGTGACCTGCGGTGCGTCGGGTGGGCGACTATCTATAACGACAATTTTCCAGGCACGAAAGGGCTCACGAGTTGAGTCTGGATAAAAGGCAGTCAACCGGACTGAGTACTCTATGCGCTGTGGGCTACTCGGGCCACTGAGAACTAACTCGCCCCCGGGACTGGCAAGGCCGGTGCGCTGTGGCGCTGAGGCGCCATTTTCATAAACCTCGTAGCGAACCTGGAGCTCAGGGTCATAGGAGGTAAAGCGTAGTGTAGCAGCGCCAGGATAAGGCCTCTCAACCGGTCGCAGATCCTCAAGCAGACGAGGGTCTGGTTGGCGAAGATCAATGTTAGCCTCGCTAGAGCTGAGGGCGCTGCGGATACCAAGATCGTTCTTAGCATAGCTCTTAAGACGGAACTGGGTTCTCCGGCCATCAATTGCAGGGAGCCTGAACTGACCATCATACTGGAACCAGCCTTCCTGACTGTCCAGAACGCCTTCTTCTGGTGCCTCAACCTGGTAGAAGAGGCGCCCGCTACCCCGAATCTCTACCATGCCGTCCGGCGCTATTGAAATAGTAGGTGCTGACGGAACTGGGTAGCTCAGCTCCGCTGGAGCACGCAGGAGCGCTTCCGAGATACCACCGTCCTTGTTTACGCGCACTACGTTATAGGAAATGTTTCGGGTTTCACCTGGAGCGACGAAAATGCGTGTTCCCGGAAGCAGCCGCGGTGAATGAATTCCCGCCGCCGGTGCTGGTTCTCCGTCTGAGCGCAGCTCAAAGCGAAACTCTGCACTCGGACTGTCGGTTGGAGCTTCGGGGGTCAGTACAAGGACGCCGGGCTGACTGCGATCTTCCATTACCGTGGGCCGTGCAGGTCGCGGGCCTGGCAAAGGCAGTTGCTTTTCTGGGCCAAGCTGGCCGTCCGGTGCTTCCACTCGTACGCGGAGAGGCGATAGTTCAACCTGAAAACGAGTGGTCGGGGCGGCTGTGGTGAAATACCCGGAGTCCGGAGCAAGGTCGGAACTGGAGGACGGTTCTGTACCGTCAAGGGTATATCGCAGTCGTGTCCCTGTGGGAGCCTTGGCCACAATCAGCTTTCGGGTATCGTTTTCTGTGGTTGCGAGCTCCGGTGTGTGCCAGGGTGAAGAAAACAGGCTCAAATCCGGAACAGGTAGGTCGCCAATTATCTGGTGTTCGGTGACCTTATTGCGACGGTCAATGATATAGGTGAAGACCCCTGGTTCCGAGACACGACCATAGTTATCTATGCTCTGCGTTATGAGTTCCGCTCGTCGATATCCACCCTCTTCAACAGTTATGCTCACGGGACGTCCGTCATAGACGGCGGTGACTCCATCAATACTGTAGGTAATACGGGTGGTATCTGCGTCCGAGAACTCTAATTGAACGGTATCGGTATAAAGGCCTGGAGCGGCTAGTGGCCGTGGAGTGGCGGGTGACCGCTTATGGATGTGATACTCAAGCAGTACCGAGTCCTGAGGTGCCGACTCGGTCGAGTCAAGCCGCCCGGCGGGTGCCACTTCAATGAGATGCTGCCGGACTTCACCTGCTGCGGCACTCAGCAGCAGGGGTCCCTGCACCCGAGTCCAAGGGCCCTGATGAAAACGATACATGTACTCTGTAGATTGATCTGTGGAACCGTGCTCATGGCCGTTGGACGCGGCCTCTATGGGCTCTATGTGGAGCCAAATGTCCTGTATGTAGGTTCCAGGCGGATGTGACACCCTCATTTCGATGGGCTCGGCCGCGGCACCCACATCAGTTGCGGCACCTACAGCAGAAAGAAACAGAAATAGTGCTACCGTTAAGAGAGCCAAACGCCGGGTTTTCATTTTTTCCGCAGCAGCATCATGTCTTTGAGAATGGCTACAACATCCGGATCGGCGCCGTACTGCTCCTCTATTTCATCCTCCGAAAGTGCTACAAGCTCATGGCTTAGATAATGAATCCAGTTGTCTTTATCCGGATCTCGTATATCATGACGCCGACAAAAATAGTCCGGGTGAATGGGAAGTGCTTCATCTGAATAGGTTCGGGTTTTATAGTCATGAACCGCCACCTTTACATCCTCCCGCGGAATTCCTTTGGTCATGATAATTTCAACGAGATGGTTAATGGTCCTTCCTGAATCAAAGATATCGTCAACTACCAGCACCTTGTCGCCGGTACGCAAGAACTCCGGGCTATAGGTCCACCCATCTACCATTACTTTGTTTTGCGTGTGGATATCTGTGTAACTTCGAGCCACGACAGCCGCGTAGAACACCGGCCGCCCCTGTCTAGGGACAGCCTTAAAGTACTCGCTGATGATGTTTCCCATATAGGCGCCGCCTCGCAGGCTCACGTATATGACGTCCGGTACAAAACCATCTACATGGATCCGTCGGGCAAGCTTCAGCGAGTTATTGCGAACGACATCGTAGGGAAGAAACTCTTTACTCATCGGCAAAATCCTTCATGTGTGATTACCAGGTCAGTGTTATGGTTTGCTCACTTCCCTCACGCAGAACATCTAGTTCAATACTCTCTCGGTCTGCATCATTGAATACACGGTAAAATATCCGCATGCCATTAACACTGGTACCGTTCACTGCGGTCACGATATCGCCAAGTCGTAATCCGGCGGCCGATGCAGGACTCCGGCCCTCCACAGAGGCAACAAAAACCCCATGTAGACCTTCCTCTAACTCGAGTTCCCGGCGAACCGCATCGGTCAAACTGAAAACGCTGAAGCCCGGCCATAGATTGCGGTTCTGATCCGCAATGCGCCGTTCATCTTCCCTCACCGTGATTCGCACAGTCAGTTCAATAGGCAAACCGTCGCGAACCATATTGAACTCGGCATTGGTGTCTGCCACAAGCTCGCCGACAGCCATAACCAACTCATCCGAGTTTGCTACTGCTTGTCCATTTACCTTGGTGATGAAATCACCAGGCTTTATACCACCGGTATCGGCTGGTGAGCCCCGGAAAACATGTTGAACAATCGCACCTCGGCGATTCGGCAACTCCATCTCATCCACAATATCGGCTGAGACTGAACGAATACTGACTCCAAGCCACCCATAACGCACCTCTCCTACCTCTATGAAGTCGTCAATGGCTCGGCGTGCGTTGTTAATGGGTATAGAGAAGCCTATGCCGACACTACCTCCGGTCTGTGAAGTGATCCATGTATTAATACCCACAACCTCGCCCTTCATACTGACGAGTGCGCCGCCGGAGTTTCCTTGGTTTATGGCAGCATCGGTCTGAATGAAGTCACTAATGTTGCCTTGAGGGCCACCACGCCGGCCCAGGGCGCTCACAATACCGGCGGTCACTGTTGACTGAAAACCAAATGGGCTTCCAATAGCGAGTACCCAGTCCCCCACCGACAGATCGCTGGAGTCCCCTAAACGGGCTATGGGTATATTGTTCCCTGGTGCCTCAAAGGAGATCAGCGCTAAGTCTTGCCGTTGATCTGTCCCAATTATGGAACCGATATATTCAGTTTGGTCGTCAAGTACCACCATTACCCTTTCAGCCTCTCCTAGGACGTGGTCATTCGTGAGGATGTAGTAACGGTCGCCGTCACGCCGGACAATCACTCCAGAGCCAAGTCCTTGGGTCCGAAACTCACGGTTCTCTCCCGAGTCGGGGTCCTGAAAGAAGAAGTCGAACCAAGGCAGGTTGCGACCAGGCGCGGTCTGCGTTGTCTGAACTGCCTCGATATTTAACTTGACCACGCTTGGCAGAACTGCCTGGGCGATAGCCGAGAAGGAGTGTTGCATTCCTGAAAGGTCTGGAAGCACATACTCATCTGCACGAGCTTGTTGCGAAGGCTCAACCCGGGTTGAACAAGAGAAGAGTATCATTGACAGCACGAAGCCGAGTAGGACTCCAACTGCAACTAAATTAAAAACAAAGAAATTACGTGAAAACAAGAGTTTACGGCTCGACATGTATCTCTAGGCCTCCCATGAGTAAGTATAAGTCGTTGGAGGTCAATTGTCACATACCGATAGAATATCCGGCCCGGATTCCCGAATTGCGACGGTATGCTCAAAATGAGCAGACGCCCGCCTATCGCGGGTTACAACGGTCCATTCGTCGGATAGGAGGTCCACCTCATCTACCCCAAGATTGACCATTGGCTCTATGGCAATGACCATTCCAACCTTCAGTCGCGGATTTGGACCTCTACCAACATAGTTCGGCACTTGCGGATCCTCATGGATATCAATACCAACTCCATGACCACAATAAGGTCTTACTACTCCGTAGTTATGCTTCTTAACGTGACGATATATGGCCTCTGAAATGTCGTTAATGCGGTTACCCGGGCGCGCCTGTTCTATACCCAGGTAAAGACTCTCACGAGTAATATCCAGTAGTTGTTGCACCTCAGCGTGAATTTTTCCAACCGGAACGGTCACGGCAGAATCACCGTAGTAGCCGTCAAACTCAATACCACAATCAATACTTACGACATCGCCACTCACGAGCGGCTTCTTGTCCGGGATGCCGTGAATAACCGCCTCGTTCACCGAGGCGCAGATGGCCCCCGGAAAGCCCATGTATCCCAAAAAAGCTGGGCGGCCGTCCCTTTCTTCTATGAGTTGACGGGCAAGCGCGTCTAACTCGACAGTGCTTACTCCGGGTGCTACCGCCTTTTCCAGCTCACCAAGCACCTGTGCAACGAGTTGAGATGCCTTGCGAATCTTTTCTATCTGTTCTGGAGTCTTGAGTTTAATCATATTTGTTCACTTTGTTGAGTGTGTAGGGCCGGAGCATAGCACTTAGGGCGCGTGGACTGCAAGGTTGTCAAGCAGGACGCGAGCATCAAAGTTGTCGGGGTTGAACTCGAGTGCCTCCCGTGCGAGTTGACTCGCTCGCGGATGGTCACCAAGAATGGCCCCGGCCAAGGCTCGCCGATACACAATTTCCGAAAGCCTGTGGCTTCTACGGTCTCTCATGGGAGCTGCTTCCAGAAGTTCGCGGGCCTCGTCTAAGAGCGGAACGGCCGCAGCCGCACGTCCTATCTCAAGCTGAATAAGAGCGGCATTAAACCTGCTTATCCAGTCGCCTTCTTCTGCCCGCTCGACCGCACGCGCCATGTGGGGCAATGCTTGATCAGGGCGTTCCCGTCGCAGATGAAGTACGGCACGGTAATTGTCTAGTTCGGCGCCAAAGTTCTCATACGGGTACCGGTTTAGCAGTCGTTCAAGACCAGTATAGTCGCGGATTGCTACTAAGTGGCCAGCGAGCGCGACGGCGGCTGTTTCCTCTGGTCCAATTTCAGCCTCAAGCTCCCATAGAAGAGCCAAACGTCGTTCATGCGGCATATCACGGAGGAGAAGTTCATAGACTTGGAGTTCCGGCGTGTACTCTGTCATGGATCTGACGAACTCCACGGCCTCCAATGCTTGCTGTCTACGGCCGGACTCATGGAAGAGGCTTATCAGACGAGAAAGCAGGCGCCGGTCATCAGTAAAGATTTCCAGCCCCTCCTGCAGCAGCTCTTCTTCGGCCTCTATCGCATGAAGATTCAGGTAAATGAGAGAAGAGAAATCCGGATTTGTGTTTCTCACGTCATGGTAAAGTGCCGCTGCCTCGGCGTGTCTATCGAGTACCGTAAGAATATCAGCATGGATCATCATGACTTCGGGGCGCACCACTTCTTGCCCTGCCATTCGTGTTAAAGCAGCCAGTGCCTCAGGATATCGCCCTGAATCGTAAGACAGGAGAAACTCAAGATACGGTGCATACCCGGTGGGACCAACTCGTTCCAGAATGCGATACGCGCGCTCGCCCTCTCCGCGTCTCATGGAGTACAATACCGCATTGACCAAAAACCGCCGGTCGCCAGTCAGTGCGGCTGCCTGCTCGTAATGCAAGGGATTCTCTGAATCAGGCAAAAATACAAGCAGTTCGTTGTTGTCTTCAGCTAAGCCTTCCGGCCGCTCCGCGCCTGGCTCCTGGATTTGCAGTTCAGCCAGTCGAGCTGGTAACACTCCGCTGCGGAGAAATGCTTCTGCAGATAGTGCCGAGTAACGCCGTGCCTGCAGATGCCGTGCAGCTTGCTCGCCTGCTATAGCGTCTTCCTCGGCCAATAATGCGGCATGTACCAACAGCGCACGTAGGTCCTCGTTTCCGGGCACATCCTCGACTGCAGCCTGTGCTGTATGCATGAAAAAATCATAGCTTTGCCGGTGAAGCGAAACCTCATGTGACCGCCGTACAAGTCGCATCCAGTCGAATGCTGTACGTGCATCTTGTAAGGTTTCACGGATCGTTGCCTCGGCAATATCGTAGTTCTCATCCAGTAAGGCCCGGTCAATGCGTGCGATAGCGGCAGCCACAGCCCGAGTTGTTCGCGTTGAACCGAGCCCAATCCCAATGACGACTACGGTGGCAATAAGAATCAGCACGGCAACAACCACAAATGCTGCCGCAATGAGCCTCCGCCGCCTCTCGGTCATGTGTCGCGCCCTTTTGCAACAGCGTCGAGAACACCGTTTATGAAGCGGAAAGACTGTTCCGAACCAAAGTTCTTGGCAATATCAACAGCCTCATTTATGACTACAGAGGCAGGCAGGTCTGGCTGATATAACAGGCAGTACACACTCATGCGCAGAATAGCCAGATCTACCCGTGCAATTCGAGTAATGTCCCAGTGCTGCAAACGCTTTTTTATGGCTTCATCAATGCTTTCCACATTTTTAACTGTTCCCTGAACAAGGAGTTGTGCAAAGACATTTGACTGAAGACCGTCCTCGGACGACTCCGTACCGTCGCTACTTAGTAGCTCCAGCTGCTCATCCTGGGACATCTCCCAGGCATAAAGGGCTTGCACCGCGAGAATGCGACCTTTCCGTCTAGACCCTATATTTACCAAGACAGATTCTGCTCAAAGACTGTTATATCAGCATCTTCACGAAGCTCATCAATGATCTCACGCAGAGCCCTCTCAAAGGTTTCTTGCTGCTTTTCCATGAGCAGGTAGTTCTGAATTTGTCTGCGTACGGTCATGCTCTGTCCCGGGAGAAGTGGATCGTCCAGCTCCAAAAGTTTAGCACTGCGACGATCACGTATGCGGGCAATGTGGTAACCAACGTTTGACTCAAGGACACGGCTCACCTGTCCCCGCTCAAGGTCAAACAAGTTGTCGACAAACTCAGGTCCAAGCAATGCGCGATTCTGTTGATCTGTTCGCAAAAGATACCCAAAGTCATCTCCGCGAAAGCGGCTGTCGTCTACAGAGCGATCCATCATATCGTCAAAGCTCGAACTGCCGTTGCGAAGCTCGCGGTACAGTTCCTCGGCGTGGTTACGCCGTTCGCGACGTTCTGCGCTGGTGCTGTTCCGGGTGTCCCAGAAGAGGTGTTCAAATCGAACCATAGCGGGGTTATTAAAATCGGTAGCGTTCTCTTCGTATACGCGGCGAATCTCGCGCTCAGTTGGTTGGGGAACATTTTCAAACAATGATCGCTTTGTCTGGAGTACATATTTCTCCTGTGTTAAACGTCGTTCCACCTGTTCTACGTATTGATCCCAGCTCATCCCGACCTGGCTCTCTATCACCTGCCGGAACTGATCCTGCGTGACCTGCGGCCCCAAGCTCTGTCGTTGTTGAGCTATACCCTGTTCAATCTCCGGACGAGAGACGGTAATTCGGTCGCGTTCTGCTGCCTGCATAATAAGTACCTCGGCAATACTCGCTTCCAGAACCTCCATTCGCTGCTCGGCTGTGAGTGTTGTTTGGAGCTGTGCCTCAATCATTTGAACCTGAGACCGTAACTCACGCTGTCCAATATTCTCGGTCGACTCAAGCCGTACAATAGCAACCGGCTTGTCCAAGACCTGGGCATGCAGAGTTCCGGTGAGTGCTATGAGCACGGCAAAAAGACCAAACTTCATTTTCATAGTTGTATTATCCTTGATCGATAGTTTCATAAGTATTTATGTTCGGTTAATTCAAAGCTCTTGTCTCTCAAGAACATCATACCACGAATCACCGTAGTTTCACTACGTCCTGTGCCGAAGTAGACCATAGTTCTATGCCTGGGGCCACGCTTCACCGACTCCAATTTGAGTTGCCTTCCGTGAGAAGTTCCATGAGCTTTTTGGTACCACCAAGCCTCTGGTCAAGACGCAAACCCCTCCTAAGATACACAGAGGCCTTATCTAAGCGCTCAGCTGCAGCATGTAACTCGGCCG
>REEM01000112.1 GCA_007695055.1 Spirochaetaceae bacterium
AGTGCAATATAGTTGCACCATTATGCAGGAGTTCAACGGAATATCGGTCTCCCCCGGAATTGCTATCGGGAAGGCGTTTCTGTATCTAGATGAAACCCCCAACATTCCTCGTTATCGAGTCCAGAAGCAGGACCTTGAGGGTGAGTTCGAGCGATTGGGCTCCGCCATTGAACGTGCAGTTGAGGAACTGGAGAATATACGTTCCGGATCCGTCTCACAAAGCTCCGATGCCCCAATGTTCCTTGATTCGCACCTACTTATGCTTCAGGACGAATCCTTCATTGGAGAGATACGCAGTGAGGTTGAGCATAGCCGCTTCAACGTGGAGTGGGTACTCAGAAAGAATGCACAAAAACTGACTTCAAAGCTTGCGAGCAGCAAAGATGAGTACCTCAGGGACCGAAGTCTAGATATACACGACGTAGCAAAACGTCTTTTAGACCACCTGATGTTCCGCGAGCGGATCTCGCTGGCCGACCTTAGTAGCGAGGTCATTCTCGTAGCTCATGACTTGTTGCCGTCGGATGCCATAGCCATGAACAAGCGCATGATTCGTGGAATTGTGCTTGATGCTGGCGGCAAGACTTCCCATACCGCAATTCTGGCGCGTTCTTTTGAGATTCCAGCTGTGCTAGGACTTTCCAACATAACTTCCTTGATTCGAACCGGCGAGGAACTCATTGTGGACGGTAATCGTGGTCACGTTGTAACCAAACCGGACACCAAGCTGCGGAAACGGTACGAGCGACTGCAGAGCGAGTGGCAGCGGCGCGAAGTTCACCTCATGGGCCTCAACGACCTTCCGGCCGAGACTCGCGACGGAAAACTTATACAGCTCAAAGCAAATATTGAGGTGCCGGAGGAGGTAGAGGCTGTTCTTTCCCATGGAGCCGACGGAGTTGGACTGTATCGTTCGGAGTTTCTGTTCATGCGCCCTGGGCCTCTTCCGGACGAAGATGAGCAGTTCTCAGCCTACTCAATGGTGCTCAAGTCAATGGAAAATAGACCGGTAACAATTCGCACATTGGACTTAGGCGCAGACAAAATTGCGCGTAGCTTGGGTGAGAGTGATGATGACAATCCCATACTCGGTTGGCGTGCAATTCGCTTGTGTCTCTCAATGCCGGAATTGTTTCGAACCCAACTTCGGGCCTTGTACCGTGCCTCGATCTATGGCGAGTTGCGGATTATGTTTCCCATGATTTCCGGGATTGAGGAGCTGAGCCAGGCACTTGAGATGGTGGAGTCTGTTAAATCTGACCTGAAGCGTGAGAAGGTCACCTTCCGTGAGGATATACCGGTGGGGATCATGATTGAGGTACCCTCGGCGGCTATGACGGCCGACATCCTTGCCCGCAAGGCGGACTTTTTCTCTATCGGAACCAACGACCTCATCCAGTACACTCTGGCTGTGGATCGTGGGAATGAGAAGATTGCGTATTTGTATGAACCATTCCACCCGGGCGTGCTTCGCATGTTGAGGCTGATAATCGAGAGTGCGCATGCCAAGGGGCTTGCAGTGGGGATGTGCGGGGAGATGGCCGGTGACCCTATGTCGACCGTGGTTTTGCTGGGTCTGGGATTAGATGAGTTCAGCATGGGTGCGGTGGGAATCCCCGAGGTCAAGCGCATCATTAGATCGGTGTCGATGGCGGAGGCCGAGGAACTGGTTGGAAGTATTCTTGAAATGAAGTCCTACGTTGAAATTGATGAGTTCGTCGCGCAGTATATGGAGAAAAATTTTGAGCTCAAGCTCTAGGAAAACTAAATTACCAATAGTTGTTGTAGCTGGCCGACCGAATGTTGGTAAGTCCACTCTGTTCAACCGTCTTGTTGGGCGCCGACGTGCAATTACCGACGCAATGCCCGGCGTTACTCGTGATCCGGTCTCGGCTGAAGCCACTATTGGTGAGCGACCAGTGCGCATGGTTGATACCGGCGGTGTTGGCATTGGCGAAAACGAGATGGATATCCTCGTTGCCGAAAAGAGTCTCCGAACGGTAGCAGATGCCGACGTCGTGATCCTCGTAATGGACGGCACCGAGACGACCGGTGAGGATGAGGACTTTGTTGACAAGTTGCGTCAGGTGGCGGACAGAACGGTGTTGGTCGTCAATAAAATAGATAACCCAGAACGCGAGAATCTTGTAGCAGCGTTTTACGAGTACGGATTTGCCAGAGTTGTTGGCGTCTCAGCCGCTCATGGGCTTGGGCGTGAGGAGCTTGAGGAAGCCGTACTGGAAATACTCGCACTTCGATGCCCATTGCCGGAGCCCGAGCCTGAGACAACTGTGGCTGTCGAGTTATCAAACGCTCAAGAGGGGTATGAGAGCAGGGATGAGGCTGAGATTGAGGCAGATGCAGCTGAAGAGGCGAGGTCTGCCGCAGAGGCTGAACGCGCAGAAGTTCATCCGCTTAAGCTGGCTCTGATTGGGCGCCCCAATACCGGAAAGTCGAGTTTAGCGAACCTACTGACTGGGGGCGATTTCTCGCTGGTCTCGAGTATACCAGGCACGACGCGCGACGTTATTGAGTCGGAGTTCATGCATCGTGGTGTGCATATTCAGCTGCTTGATACCGCGGGCATTCGTCGCAAGAGCAAGGTTCATGACGATGTTGAGTACTACTCGGTGAATCGATCAATTCAAGCAGCCGAGCAGGCCGATGTTGTCGTGCTCATGATAGATGCCGTAGATAACGTCGCCGAACAGGATAAACGACTAGCCTCCTTGGTTATTGATCGTGGTTGTGCTGTTATTTTGGCATTGAACAAGTGGGACCTGCTGGATGCTATCAGCAATCTTGAACAGGCCATGATTGATAGGGTGAGGTTCATATTTCCTATTCTGGAGTTTGCACCCATTGTGCCGCTGTCGGTTATTGAGAAGCGTGGCATAGACGAACTGCTCAAGACCGTACTCAAGGTACATCGACAACAACAGTTCCATGTTGACACCGGCCGCCTCAACTCTGCGCTCAAGCGGTGGGTCGAGGTGAATCCACCACCTTTGGTGCAGCGGCGTCCTTTGAAAATTCGTTACATGACGCAGCCTGAGACATCGCCCATTCTCTTTGTTGCATTTGTGAACCGCACTCGCGGTTTCCCTGAACACTACCGTCGATATCTGATGAACTGCATCCGGAAGGAGTTCGGCCTCAGTTCAGTACCGATACGGCTTGAGCTGCGGGAGCAGAAGCGAAAATAAATGCGCGAGTACTCAATCGGCGAGGTTGCCGAAATTCTCGGCGTCAAACAACATGTGCTTCGGTACTGGGAGCAAGAGATCCCGCTCGTTAATCCTGCAAAGGATAACTTTGGTCGCCGAGTTTACTCGGGGCGGGATCTCCAGATTTTGCTGCGGGTACGGTACCTCGTGCATGAAGCTGGCTACACCGTCCGTGGAGCCGCCGACCGTATACTAAATGAGCTTACCGGCCCCGGTGCCGGTAATAAAGCCAGACTCCAAGCGGTGCGCGATCAACTGCTTCCCTTACTCGCAGATGTGAGTGCCGCAGCCAACGACGGAGCGGTGTTTGTTCCTCCTACGGCCTGGGCTGACCAGGAGTTGCTTTTTCATGGGCTTGAGAAGGGCACCGCTCGCGAGCGATATGCTGTAGTTCAGGCTCTTGAACGCTTAGGTCGCAAGAACTACGAACAACTACGAGAGCACCTGCTTTTCGCTCTGAATGTGTCCGGCGGCTCGTCTCGCAGTCACTATGCCGATGGTACCATACCCATACGGTTGCGCAGTGAAGCGCCGCAGTCTAGTCGAAGGGCCATTGAGAATGAACTGTACCGTGGTGGCCAGGTTGTATTCACACCTGAGCTTCGTCTCAGTCGATTTGAGTCATTTGAGAACTCCGGCGAGGAGAAACGGCTGCTTGAACAGTGGTCCGAACTGCTGAGGGCAGCGGAGTACGAGTACGGCCGTCCGGTGCATTGGTTTCTCCCGGTTCATGTTACACGTCGAGACTCCATTGAACGGCTCTTTCTCGCGCGACGCAACTTCGGCCTGGCGCCCGGACGGGTTTCATTCGTAACGGTTCAGGATATTCCATTTCTCACTGAGGACGGTTTTCTCGTTCCTGCGGTGGACAAGCCAACACCAGCCTGTTTCTATGACCCTCAAACCGCCGGAATGCTCCTTCTTGGTAATGGGAGTATTCGTGAACGGGTAACGAGAGTTGAAGCCGACAGGATTTGGATCTTTTCCTTGCTTAAAGCTCCACAAAAGTTGTTTGACATTGGACTTGCCGCGCTTCAGAAACACGAGGGTGCTGAGCTCTGCATTGAGGCGGAACGACTGGGCGAAGGCCGCTACAGCCCGACCGGGAAAATGGTTCTGCTTCCAACACTCCTTCACCAACCTGCCGGGCCTCTTCCCTTACAGGTTCGATTCGATTCGCCGTTACACTCTGAACTTGGAAGTACCGATATTTCTAAGAGGACGGCGCGTTTAGGTGTGCGCGTGATAGACTTATACTACTGGAGCGAAAACTCAGTGGTAGCCGCCCAAGGAGAGTAAGCTACATGCTGCCGCAAACTCTTGGTTCTTCTAAAGCTACGCATACATTTCCCTTGATCCTCATCCTGTTTGTTGCGGTCGCAACCTATGCGCGTGGCTTTGATGCTCATTTTGACGAGTTGGTACCCGACAACAGTGAAATCCGGCGGGCACACGCAACCCTGATGCGGGCTCCAGAGGCTGAGTTACGAAACTTTGTACAGCTAACCGAGTCCCAGCGCAGTTGGGAACACCGGGTACGAGTAGAAACTCGTGACGAAGGCGACTTTCTGTATGTGCTCTTCCTCAATGAGAGTTTCGGAAGGTATCCGGTATGGGGAGCTGGAAGCTATGTTGTTAGACGTCCGTTGGGAGAGACCGAGCCTGATCAGGTAAAGATCTTTCTTCGCAGCGATCCTGGGTACTACCTCCGAATTTTCCCTCATGCGAACCGGTCTCGAATGGATCTACATATTGCGGACGTTGCTACCTCGCGCAGCATTCCCGTTCCACTGAGTTTTGAACAGGTTCTCCGTGAGCCGCTTCATAGAATAATGGAGCTTACGGGTCGCACCGTGGACTGGCCGGTTCTTTTCCCGCTGGGTGGAACACAGAACTATGCGGCTGTGGAAACCATGGTACGACGCGCACGTGCTGCATTGAGCGATCTCCCCGATGCCGAGGACGGAGCCATGGATGAGCATGGAAACCTGGTGTTCATTGAGTCACTCGTTCTCCAGGATCAAGAGCCGGGCTTCAACTGTTCTGGCTTTGCAAAGTGGATTGTTGATGGAATCATTAAACCAGTAAACGGTAGATATCTCAGCATCGAACAACTGAAAAGGAAGCATCCCGATCATCGTGGGCATAGGTGGGGCCTGCAACATGATGCGCTGCGTGACCCGTATTTCGGGCTCGACTGGACACGCAACTTGGCCTTGGCCGCACATAGTTTGCATGTGCATGGAACCGAAGTTCCAGACCACACTATCGATCCACGAGCAGCTGACGTGAATTCCGTACCCTTCTCGCGCTATACTCGTGATGTCGGGTTTCCTGTATCGGAGCTGGGTCGAATTATGTACCTCCTTGCGGTTTCTGAGCCAGGCCATTTTTACTTGGGATCGCTTAGCAGGCCTTTCGGCGAGGAGCCCGTGTTGCGACAACATACACATGTAGCGGTTTTGTTCCCGTACATTGATCGGAACGGAATATTTCGCGTGGTAGTTATGGAGCGTAATGTTGAGTCTAGTCTGGTTTCCCTTAGGCGACGCTATGAAAACGAGTTCATACATCTGGTTCGAGTTCGGGCCGACGAACGTTATGAACCGCCTCATATTGGCAGGGCAGGGGAGTAATCCCGCGTTGAATATCACTAACATACGGAGTACACTCAAGCCACGATGAAAAAACTCTTGCTTCTCGTATTCCTCTCGGTATTTGTGCAGACAGCACATTCACGCACCGCAGCGGACCGAACCATTTTCCAGGAGGCCGAGGCTCGTTTTCGGGTGCAGGACTATGAGCTTGCGTTGGATCGTTATAATGCACTCATTACCCGCCACCCAAGCTCGCCGCATCTGCCAGACGCGCAGTTTAGACGTGGAGTGACGCTCAGTCGTCTTGGGCGACATGAAGAGGCGCTCGTCGCCTTGCGACGTGTAGAGACACGGTTCCGGTCGACACAGTTTCTTGAGTTCGTGCCTTTTTGGCAAGGAGTTTCGAACTACCATCTGGGGAGATACGCTGACGCGCGAACGGCATTTGGAGCCTTCCTTGCCGACCGTGACAACAGTGAGCTTGTTCGCCAGGCTCTGTTGTACCGAGCAGTTACGTACTCGGAGCTTGATGCTCCTGAACTCGCTATTGAAGACTTATCACGTTTAATCTCCTACGTAGAACGTCCCGAGCGTGAGAGTTATGCCGTTGCGTTGTATTTGTCGCTGCTGCTTGCTGACGGTCGTATCGACGAGGGAATTGATTTTGGCAAGCGGTTGAGTCTAGACGCGGTTGATCCGGCCTGGGCTGCACCAATTGCGTTGTACCTCGGCGAGCTCTTCCTGATTGACGATAGACCGCACGAGGCGGAGACGTACTACCGAACTGTGTTGGACGCAGAGCCGCAGGCTGAAGCGCATGTTGTTGCCCCGGCATTAACACGTCTTTTTCAGGCGGCCTTGCGGGCGCAAAATGATCAGAAGATGGACGATATAGTGAGGTCTGCCGAGCAACGCCTTGCGACCCACCCGTTCCTCCTAAGTGAGTTCCGACAGCGGGCCGGGGTGGAGAGTTATCGGGCGACTCACAAAGAGCGCGGTGAGTTCTTGCTTTTACGCGCTTGGGAAATGCGGAGCACTGTAGCGCCCGAAGGCGGCGTACTTCTCTATCTCTCGGAGGCGGCGCTGGATCGTGGGGATAACGCACGTGCGCGAAGATATCTTGAGAGCTTCTCGGAGTATGGCGGTGAGGACGCGGATCGCGTACTCTTTCGTCTCGCTAGTTTGGAACTTTCGGAACAGAACTGGAGTCGTGCAGCAGAGCTGTTTCTTGAGTATCGGACACAATACTCTGAGTCGGAACGAGTAGCCGAGGCAGCCTATCAGCACGCCTTTGCTCTGTATCGAGCCGGAAACCTTGAAGAAGCCGAACGGGTGCTGGCTCGGGTGGGATCTTTACCAGGTGAAGAGGTTCCTCCAGCAGACATTCGTAGGCTGAATGCGTCTATTCTTCGTGGGCAAGGTCGAGTTTCGGAATCGGTAGAGAGTCTTGAACTCTATCTACGGGAGCGCCCGGAGAATGTTGACGCCCGTTTTGAGTACTTGAAGTTGCTCTTCCGACTTGAGCGTTACGAGGACGTTGTTCGTCAGGCGGAAATCATGACGGCCGACACCGAGGGTTTTGAAGAACTTGAGGTGGCGGCGCAGTTTGAGCTACGTTATCTTAGTGGGTTGGCTTACACCGCTGATCGTCAATATCGTGCTGCTCTCTCACAGTTGGCCGGTCTGGCAGAAGATATTGCAGCTACTGACAATGGTGAGGCGCTCCGATTGATGATACCTTATGCTCAGTACTACACCGGATGGGCGCGGTACCGCCTCGCGGAGTATAACGAGGCAATTCGTGAGTTTGAACTGATGATTTCCGCTTATCCGGCGCATGAGTTAGCACCACGGGCGGGATACTTGGCCGGGTGGAGTGCCTATAGTCTTGCCGAGTACCGGCGCGCGGAGGATCTCCTTAGGTCGGCGCTGCCCCGGGCAACAACCGATGTGCAGCGTGCCGAGATTCTGTTTCTCTTAGGCCAGGCATTATCTGCCGACGCGCGCTTTATAGAAGCAGCGGTGGAGTTCCGTACTGTCACCTTAGACTTTCCCGACAGTGGACTAGCCGATCACGCACAGTTCGAGTATGCCGGGGTCTTGCAGGCCCAGGGGCGTCTTGAGGCGGCCGCAACGGCGTATCAAGCAGTATATGATCGTTATCCTACCAGCGGGGTTGCCGGTCGGGCTTTGTATAATCGTGGTGAACTTTTTTTTCAAGCCGAGCGTTATGCAGATGCCCGTCAAGCCTATCTGGAGTACCGGCGGGCCTTCCCTGAGGGTGCATTGTTTGATGCTGCCTTGTACTGGGGTGGTCTTGCATCGTCACGGCTGGGGGAACCGGCTGGAGCCTTACTGCTTTGGAATCAACTCATTAACGAACACCGTGAAAGCAGCTTCCGGGCCGATGCCATGATCCAGACTGCGCGTCTTCATGAGTCACGGCGAGACTATCGCAGTGCTCTGAATGTACTCACGCAGTTGCTGGTCGCGTACCCTGAGCAGGCTGCCACCGCCGAAGCTCGCCGAAGGGCCGATGAGCTCGTGCTACTTATTGGGGGAATTGGTGAGCGAGAGGCCTCCTTGCTCGTGCGGATTGAGTCCGGTAATCGGGCGGCCACGCCCGAGGGCAGGGAGGCAATCCTTGAGCTCGGTCGTAGCGTTATTGTTGAAGGTCTCGGTGGAGTAAACCTTGGCCTCATTATTCCCATGCTCCAAGAGACTGCCGCAGTTGCGCAGGGGGATCCTCCCGCGGCCGCGGAGGCGCTTGTCCTGCTTGGTGAACATGCGCGCAGTGTAGGCGAACACGCCGCTGCGGCCGAGTACTATCTAGAGGCGGCAGCAACCGACCCTGCCGATGCGGACCGTACTGCACGCAGTCTGTTCCGTGCCGGTGAGGCCTACCAGCGTATGGGGCGCCGACCCGAGGCCGAGGCCTTACTGGAGCAACTCCAGGAGAGTTTTCCCAACTCAAGTTGGACTGAGCAGGCACGCCGTGTCCTTGGAGGACAGTAAGCAATGAGAAGTCTCACTCGCACTCGTCGATTCTCAGGTATGTTTGTACTCATTCTTCCGCTGCTGGCAGGACTGCCAAGTCTGCTGCTGGCCGTAGATAGCCCAGCTCCTTCTGCACCGGAGGAGACAGATATCCTGCTCCCCACCCTCTTGATTGAGGTTGAGGACTTCGCGGCTGAAGCCATTTTGGCCGAACTACCACCCATTCGTGAGCTTCAGGTGCCGCGTGTAACTGCAGATGTATTTGAGGGTGCGGGTCCCTTTGCCACTGACGCGGCGCTTGCTATGCCTATGCCGCGGGAGGACTTTGATATAGGTGCCGGGCGCATGGTTGGTGAGTCCTCCATATTCAGTACCGGGCGTATTGGTGCCGGTTCAATGAATCACATCATTGGTGCAATTAGTCTGTACAAGCTAGGTGCCGACCCTCGCTTTCGTTTTGAGTTTTCTCATGAGGGTCTGGATGGATACTCACTGAAGGCGCCTGGGAGTGGCTATTTCCACAGTGAGAACTCAATTGACGGTTGGATAGCTGGGGGAATTGGACCGACCGAGGTGCAGTTTGAGGGAAGCTTCCTGGAACGAGAGGAAGGCCTCCAGAATAACTCGGAATACTATTCAAGCTCGCATCGTTATTTTTCTGGTGGTATTGATGTTTCCGGACAGCCTGCTCCGGGATTCATGATTACCGGAGGCTTACAGGCGGACTACAGCACAAGGATCTACACCGACGCAGATGATCCGCCGGGCGCCGAAGAAACAGTCGCACGCCCTTTCTTGCGAGCAGCCTGGGAACTTGATCGGGTAGCGCTGCATTTTGACCTTGATAGCGAGTTCCAGGTGACGGACGATGATACCTGGAGTCGTGATTACTATCGTAATACCGTGAATAGCTCGATAGGAGTTGAGTATGCGCTGCGAGCGCCAGTTGTGCTTGGGGCTCAGGCCGGGGTTTTGTGGTGGGTTGACAATAACTTCTACTTTCCCTTTGGCCTCAGTATTGAAACCGCAGTTGGTCGATTTGCACTCCGAGCGGAGGGAGGCCTTGAGCTTGCACATCCGCGCTTTAGCGAACTATGGCGTACAACGCCTCTCATTTCGGTTGACGACCGCGCAGTGCCTGCACCTGAACAGAACTGGTTTGCCGAGGCCGCAGTTCAGTACCAACTACTTCCAGGAACACTTGAACTCAGTCCCGGACTGCGCTACGAGTATCGAGTAGATGCTATTGATACGCCTCGTTTCAATGCGCAAAAAGGCTCCTTCCCGGTGCAGTTGCGGGATAGGCAAACGCTTCGGCCTACGGTCAGCGCCTTGTTAACGCCTGGTGAAAACACCGAACTTTCGCTACGCTATGAGGCATCCTTATTTGAGTTGCTGAGCACCGAGCCTACTCATGAGCTTGAGGTCGATGCAGCTTTGCAGCACTCATCCCGGCGTTTTGGCGGCGGAGCGTCGGCGCTTTGGAACTATCGTGAGGAAGTGCAACTACCGGACCTTGGATTGCGTTCCTTTTTTAGAATTTCCGAAGGGGTGGAACTAGAGGCTCGACTGCAAGATCTGCTTGAACCGGCTCTTTCGAACGGCAGAGCTGCCCGCGGTGACAGAATCACCGACGATTCCCCATTTATTCAACCTGGGTTCCGTTTCCTGATTACGGCTCAGATTTATCTTTAAGGAGTAGAGAGAATGATAACTCTTATTCAGCAGGGCGGCATAATACTTGTCATCATCATTGCACTTTCGGTAGCCGCCGTTGCGATCATCGTCGAACGTCTACTGTACTTCCGTCGTATTCGCGGTGACGAAACCATGATCATTTCACGTTTGCGGAGCACGCTTGAGAAACATCATTATGATGAAGCTCTTTCTATCTGCGAGTCAAATCCCTCACCAATCAGCAACCTAATGAAGGTTGGAATTGACCATAAAGACTACTCCGAGGAAATTATCAAAGCCTCCATCACCGACGCGGCGAACCTTGAGATTCCAAAAATGGAGCGTTTTCTCACCAGTTTGGGAACTATTGCGCACATCTCGCCGCTCCTTGGTCTGCTCGGAACGGTAACTGGAAACATTCGGGCCTTTGGTGTGCTGGGTGAGTTTGGCATGGGTGGAGACCCAGCAATCCTGGCACGTGGAATATCTGAGGCATTGGTGACGACGGCTGCCGGGATTATCGTCGCGGTACCCGCTATCATTTTCTACAATTATCTGGTGAGCAAAGTAAACCACACCATTATTCACCTGGAAAACCGGGTCAGTGAGCTGGTGCTTGTACTGAAGGGGACAAGATAATGCAGTTTCGTAGGCGTTTATCGCGAAACGCCAATGTCGACCTCATTCCCATGATTGATGTGGTGTTTCAGCTGGTGGTGTTCTTTATGGTGTCAAGCACCTTCATCATGACTCCTGGCATTAACCTTGATCTTCCCGGGTCAAGCTCCTCCGAGCCGGTTGTGGTCACGCGGACGATAGTGAGTGTGGTTTCGGCAGACGAGGTGTACCTCAATCGTGAGCGCTTCACTTTGCAAGAGCTGGATCTCGCACTGCGTAGCGCTTCAGCTCCGGATACTCGGGGCGAGCTTGCACCTGGTGAGGAGCCCGCGACCCGCAGTGTGGTGATAGAGGCGGATCGCTCGGTGTCGTATGAGCTGATGGTCCAGGTGTTAGATGTGCTGCGCCGTAACGGGTATCGCGGGGTAAACCTGAGAACTCGTGAGGAAATGAGGTAAACTCCTATATATGGGAATGGATGTACATGAGAAAGAGCGACTTGGAATTGGCATTGCCGTTGCTCTGATACTCCATATCGGGATATTTGTAGGTCTCTCAGCACACGACTGGAGTACTGAGCTTCCTGAGTACACCGGCCCGGTGATTGTGGAGCTTGAGTCGAGTTTTGTGCCTTTACCGGATCCGCCGGAACCTGAACCGGTGACGGAACCTGAGCCGGAACTTGACATGAGCGAGCCCGCACCTCAGCCTGAGGACTTGCAGACACCCGCTGCCGAAGAAGCGCCTTCGGCGCCCCCAACCCAGCCAGCACCTACTCCTCCGGCGCAAACACAACCAACTCCTTCGCCGCGTCCAAGTCCTGCTCCGGCTCCCTCTCCGCGTCCGGCCCCAACCCCAGCACCGGTAGACCCACTCGCTCAGGCACCCACGCGTAGTCAGGCCGAAATTGAGGCCGAAATTCGTGGTGAACGTCTGGATCCGGCCCCCGAGCGGGCGCGGCCCGAGCGTGATTTTGCTCCCGGTGATGTGCTCCCCGACGACAGTCCGGGTGAACTCCCTGAATGGGTGCGCAGCATTGAGGAACGTGGTATCAGCACCGCCGAAATGGACAGCCGTGACCTGCAGCAGGTGGCTCAGCGTATTGAACGAGACCCCGAGTTTGAAGCCACCCTACGCAGAGTCATTGCGGGTGTTGAGGCGGCGGCCCGTGATGGAAGCACAAGTCCTGGTACAGGTGATACCGGGTCAGCTGGAGAGCCAAGTCCCGACGGTATCGCAGGTGATCCCGGGACTGCGGATGGATCCGCTGCAATCACTGGTCTGCGTCAAGGCCGCGGCACCCCCGAGATGGAGTTCTCTTTCACTGCGCAGGAACTCTCAGCGCTTCCCCCAACTGTGACGATCGTCGTGGCTTTTGATGTTTTGCCATCTGGCCAGGTCGGCTCCTTGATGTTCGTTCGGCGTTCCGGGTATACTCCGGTCGATCAGAGGGTAGCCGACCGGATTCGACGCTGGAGTTTCTCCCGCATTGCTGGAACACAAACGGAAACCGGTTACTTCACACTGGTGATCTCACGCGAGGATGTAACACGTTAGATGAGTTTACGCGCGGTCGCATTTGATATCGACGGTACTTTATACCCCAACTCAAGCATGTATCGCGTATCAATTCCATTTTTGGTACGCAATCTGGGGCTCATGCGCGCCTTTGGAAAGGTTCGCAAGCGCATTCGGGATATGCGTCCAGTTGAAGACTTCTATCGTGTCCAGGCAGAACTCCTTGGGAGGGAAATGGGGACAAATCCGGAGACCGCAGGCCGTCTCTTAGACCTGCGGGTCTATGGTGAGTGGGAGAAGTTGCTCCACCGCGTAGATCTCTACCCATTTGTGCGTGAGTGTATTGAGAGTTTTCGTGCTGCCGGGCTGTACATCGCTGTCTGCTCGGACTTTCCAGTTAAGTCAAAACTTGATGTGTTGGGCTTGTCTGATATCGACTGGGATCTGGCCTTCAGCACCGAGGAAATTGGTTATTTGAAACCCAACCCCGAACCATTTGCTCACATTGCACGCGAACTCGGCGTCCCGCCTGGGGCGGTGCTGTACGTCGGTAATAGCTACAAGTATGATATCGTTGGTGCAAAACTTGCAGGTATGCTTGCGGCCCACCTTTCAAAACGTCCGGCAGCGGACTCAATTGCCGACTTCACCTTTACACGGTTTCAGGATCTGCGGGACTGGGTGCTTGACTCAGGTTCTACGGCGCCTTAGACCGAGGTTTTGGACAACATGCGACAAACATCTGTATTCCGAAAAGCCGGAAGCGGTATATACTGTGGCCGATATAGGCAGCTGGGAGAGGGCACATGGTTTTCGGAGCCGGAAACGTAATAACCATTCTTTTGGTACTCATCATACTGATGATCTACCGTCGACTTGACACCAATAATCGTAGTCTTGAAAAAGTCAAAAGGTACGCAGAACGCGTTGAGCGGGACCTCGACGTGATTGTTGAGCAGCGGGCCACTGTACTCAAGGACATGGGCATTGAGCTTGAGGTGAATCAAAAAGCTGCGCGCGAGCTTCTGAATAGAATACAACAGGTTGAGGAAGGCATGAAGACGCGTGCCGACCGCATTGAGGGCATTGGCGGACGTATTGACGAATATGACGGCGCGCTGCAAGAACTTGTTGAAATGACGCGTCGGGCCGAGGAAAACATTGCGCGTATTCGCACCGAGTCTGACTACATTGACAAAGTAGGTAAGCGTCTCAAGCTTGGTCAAGAACGCCTCAGCGAACTAGAACAGGGGCTTCCACGACTTTTGGAGCAGTTCACGGAGCAGAATGCCTCCCAGCTGAACGAGGTGGAACAGCGCATTGAGTCCGAGGCCGAGCAACGGGCACGTGGCCTGGAGCGTGAGATCACAGTGGCTGCAGACCGGGTTGCGGGGTTTGAGGACTTCCTTAAGGACATTGAGTCTCGCGCGGACGACATAGCGCTTCGGACCGAGGGCACCATGGAAAAAAGCTTTCAGCAGATTTCCGAACAACTGCGTTCCCTCGTTGAGGAAAGCGGTGACAGCATAGAAGAACGGTTTGCTCGTTATCGCAGTGATATTGCGGAACTAGATGAGGAGTATCAGCAGCGTTTGGCGGTCGTGGCTGAAAAGGGGCGTAGCTTTGAGACCGAGGCGCTGTCAACACTGCGTGAAGACATTCAAACCGATATAACCGCCCTCCGGGCAAGGCTTGAGACCGAGCTCAACGGCGTTTCCGAACAATTAGGCGAAAAATACACCGAGTTTAATGATCGGTATCATTCCAAGCTTGAAAAATTGCAGGACTCTCTCTACACGCTTGAGGAAACGCTATCTGGCAAAATCCAGGAAGTCGAGACACGTGGAAAGAGTCTCGCTGACGGCGTTCTAACCAAGATAAACCAAGATGTTGACGCTCAGACTCATAGCCTGCGTCAGGACATGGAGAAACGGCTTTCTGTGCTCAATAGTGAGGCAGACGCCTCGTTCAAGCGTATTGATATGCGTTTCGGTGAGCTGCAGGAAAAAGTAGAGAACAAGACCGAGCAAAGCAGGGGATTTGTAGAAGCCCTTGAGGAGCGTGTTACTCAACTTCAGACGGCCTTCCAGAAGCAGGCTCAAGAGCTAGAAGAGCTTGCGGCCGCGGGGGATAAACAAGCAGAGCGTATTCGGGGTGAGTTCGCAGCAGAAGCGGAAGGCTTGGAAAGCGAAATCAAGGGCTTGCGGCAGGCAATTGGTGACAAGCTAGAGAAGGCGGCCACCACCATTGAAGCGACCGCACTCGGGAAACTGGAAAATAGACTTGGAGAGTATGAAAAGGAACTCGGATATCGTTTTGGCCGAATAGAGTCGGTATCTGGTGAGTTGGAACAGCTTGAGACTGCTTTGAAGGCCAACATGGAACGCGCCCAAGAGCGGCTTAGTTCACAGTTCACTGAGTACCGGAAACAACTGGCAGATGAACATGCCGTCGATACGGACAAGAGCCGAGAGGCCATGGCTGAGTTGTGGGCCAAGATGGACGAGATCGAACAAGGTGTTGCAGACCTCAAACAGCGGGCCTATGACAACGTTTCGGAGAAGCTCAAGGTATTCGAGGATGAGTTCTTTGCTGATCTCCGTGAGCGTGGCGCCGGAATGGAAGAGAGTCTCGAGAAATGGCGTAAGAGCGTGGATCAAGAGTTGCTGCGCATTTCGGACCAGGCGGCAGAGAACTTGCAAGAGAGTGAAGATAAGCACCGCATGACCTTGGAAGCCAAAATGCTCGAACTGGGCGATATCGTAGATCACCGCTTTGCTGGTTTTGAAAAACGGGCCAATGCAGTCGAGGCCATGATTGAGAAAGAAAGCGCAGTTGCGCGAACTGCGTTGCAGCAGTTCGCCGAACAGACTGAGAAGAGCATTGAGTCTACTCGGCTTGAACTTGAAAGACTCCTGAAGACCGAACTAGAAACAACGTCGGCAAGCGGGCAGGCCGATATCAAACGCCTGGAAAGAACCTTAGGAGACGATATCGAGGATCTCCAGCGCTCGGTGGGTGAGGGACGCTCCGATATCAGTGGTGAGCTAGAGCAGACTAAAAGTGAACTTGCGGTATGGCAGGCACAGGTCTCTCAACAACTCAAGTCCTCGGAGGCAGATCTTAAGAATCAGTTTGTCGACTTCAAGGTTGGTGTCTCTGGAACACTGAGCGAGCTTAAGGACGAGTTCCAGCACGAACGTGACGAGCTTGTGGCGGAGAGCCGGGAACGACGCGAGTCGCTCAAGTCGGAATTGACAGGCCTAGGTTCACAGGTGAGCGATCTAAGGGAAGATCTTGAGAAACGCACCGAAGCAGTGCTTGAAGATTTTCAGCGTCAGTATCGGCAAATGATGTCCGACCTCGAGGAACAGTCTCGTGAACTTCAGGGTGAAACCGATTCCCGAACTCGTGAACTGCGTGGTTTCTTGCAGGATACACGGGAGCAGTTCGATTCCTTGCAGCAGAAGTTGTTTGGCCGGATTGAAGACGAGGCCCGAATCCTTGAGGTAACCCTCAACGAGATTGACAAACGGCAGAAGTCCTTCATTGAGCAGACACGAGTATTTGAACGCGCAGACTCCCTAAAAATCGGTCTTCAGGAAGATATAGAGGCACTCAAGGGTGATTTAGCACGCGTAGAGGCAGAGCGGGCGGAAATTCGTGAGATTGAGGCCCAGTTCAGCCGCATTCGCAAGCTGGCTACTGAGGCCGGTGAGAAGATGGGAAAATTCACTGCCGAGAAGCGGCGCATAGATGCGCTTGAGACGGACTTCCAGAAAGTGCTGAGTATGGCAGCCACGGTTGACACAAAGCTGGAGCAGGTTGGAGCAGATTCGGATCTCTTGCAAGAGGTACAGACCAAACTCAGAGCAGTCGATGATCTCCAGAAACAGGTAGCTGATCAGTTTGTTCGCTTGGAGAAAAAGCAGGCGGTCATTGAATCAACGGCAGACGGGGTAGACAAGAACTTTGAGTATCTCGACAGCCTAGAAAAAAGGCTTTCACAACTCCAAAGCGAGCTTGGAGCCCTTCCAAAACAGGTAGATTCGCTTAAGGTGACCATTCGCGAACTGTCCCAGAACAAGAAGTCCGCCGACGAGGCAGCAAAGCAGATCTCTGGTCTGAGCAAACTCATGACCGATGTTGAGCAGCGTGCCGAAAGCCTACAGGCGGCGCGTGAGTGGCTCGCCCGCACCGAGACGCGGCTTGAACAGGTTGCCAAAGAGGCCGAGGATCAAATAAAGCTCCTTGCTACCCTTGTAAAAAAGGAAGGCAAAGCAGGTGCACAACGTGGCGCTCCCCCGGAAGATTCGCGAGAGGCAGTAGTTAAGCTTGCTAAACAAGGTTGGAAGGTAGAAGAAATTGCTCGTGCAACGCAGGTCAGTCGCGGGGAAGTTGAACTCATACTCGAGCTTTCGGGCAAGAAGAGTTAGTGAACACTTAAATGGTGCCCCAATAAAGGTTTATGTCCACGGCTCGGCTCATGCCGCTGCGCCGGTTTTTGGTTCGGCTTGACCTTTCACGGTGCAGTCGATACCTTATACATTAAAGAAACAACGCCAGAGGTACTTGTTATGTCCAGCCAAGCAAAGAAGGGCGGGGAAGCGGAAGCGGAAGCATCCGCAGAACACCCCGAATCAACGCCACAGCAGAGTACCCCTGAGTCCAACCTGGACCAACAGGAGGCTTCGACCGAGGCGGAAACTCCGCAGGCCCCGCAAACCGATGTCGAAGAAACTGCTGAGTTAGAGAAGCTACGAGCACAGATCAGTGAGCTTGAGGCGGAAAACAGTGAGCTCAAGGATCGCTACCTGCGCAAACAGGCAGACTTTGAGAATTTCCGTAAACGTAGTATAAGGGAAAGAGAAGAGACGGTTGCCTACTCGAACCAACAACTACTCAATGACCTCGTTACCGTTATTGACGACTTTGAACGGGCAGTCAAGTCCGCCGAGGAGTCACGTGATTTCGACTCGTTTCACAACGGAATTGTGCTTATTGAGAAACAGCTAACATCAATGCTCGAACGCAAATGGGGCCTCAAACGCTTTGACTCTGAAGGCGAGGAGTTTGACCCACAACGGCATGAGGCTGTTCTGAGCGAGCCGAGCGAAGAGTTTGAGCATCCAACAGTGCTTGAAGATTTACAGAAAGGGTATTTTTTGAACGACCGCGTTTTGCGTTCTGCAAAAGTTAAGGTCGCAATGCCGAGTTGAGCCGCATCTACAGCAGCTTAAGGCACATATTGGTACATAATCCGGGATAACCGAGATAAGAGGAGCAAGACGATGGGTCGAATCATCGGAATAGATTTAGGAACAACCAACTCATGTGTGGCGGTCATGGAGAGCGGCGAGCCAGTTGTTATTCAAAACGCAGAAGGGCAACGCACTACTCCTTCTATGGTGGCTTATACCAGCAAAGGTGAACGCCTTGTAGGCCAGCCCGCCAAAAACCAGATGGTTACCAATCCTGAAAACACAATTTCCAGTATTAAACGCTTTATGGGCCGCCGCTTTAGTGAAGTGTCCGAGGAAATCTCAATGGTTCCCTTTCATATCGGAGAAGACGGCAGTGGCGGAATTCGGGTCAATGTTGACGAGAAGCCATATTCACCGCCGGAAATTTCTGCAGCAATCCTGCAAAAAATGAAGGAAACGGCTGAAGACTACCTTGGAGAAAAGGTGACCGAGGCGGTTATCACGGTGCCAGCCTATTTCAACGACTCGCAACGACAGGCAACCAAGGATGCTGGCAAAATTGCAGGTCTTGAGGTGAAGCGCATTGTGAACGAGCCTACCGCAGCCGCCCTAGCCTATGGGTTCGGGAAAGAGAACAAAGAGGAGCGCATTGCGGTCTATGACCTTGGTGGTGGTACTTTTGACATCTCTATACTCGAGCTTGGTGACGGAGTCTTTGAGGTTAAGTCGACCAATGGTAATACTCATTTGGGTGGCGATAATTTCGACCAGCGTATTATCGACTGGCTTATTGAGAACTTCCGAAACGACTACGGCATTGACCTCAGCAAGGATCGTATGGCTCTCCAGCGCCTCAAGGAGGCAGCTGAGAAGGCTAAGAAAGAGCTTTCAAGTACACAGAGCACCGACCTTAATCTGCCTTTCATCACAGCGGACTCCAGTGGTCCTAAGCATATGCAGTACAGTTTGAGTCGCTCTAAGTTCGAGCAGATGGTTGGTGATCTGGTGGAGAAGACCAAAGATCCCTGTCGTCAGGCCTTGAAGGATGCAGGCGTTAAACCGGGCGACATTAATGAAGTCATTCTGGTTGGCGGCTCCACCCGAATGCCCGCGGTACAAAAACTCGTCAAAGAGCTTTTTGAGCGCGAGCCACATAAAGGTGTTAATCCGGACGAGGTGGTCGCAGTTGGAGCCTCAATTCAAGGTGGAATACTTGGTGGTGACGTCAAAGATGTGCTTCTGCTCGATGTAACCCCACTGTCTCTGGGTATTGAAACCCTTGGTGGTGTGTTTACCAAACTTATTGAGCGGAATACAACTATTCCAACCAGAAAGAGCCAGATATTCAGCACTGCGGCCGACAATCAGAACGCGGTTTCTATACACGTGCTTCAGGGTGAGCGTGAGATGGCGGGCCAGAACCGGACACTTGGACGTTTTGACCTCGTCGGTATTCCACCGGCACCGCGTGGCGTCCCTCAGATCGAGGTAGCTTTTGACATTGACGCCAACGGTATCGTTCATGTGTCTGCCAAGGACCTCGGTACCGGAAAGGAACAGAAGATTCGCATTGAGTCCTCATCAGGTTTGTCGGAGGACGAGATCAACAAGATGGTCAAGGATGCCGAGCTGCACGCCGAGGAAGATCGAAAAGCCAAAGAAGGTGTGGAGGTACGTAACGAGGCCGACAGCTTGGTCTACTCCACCGAAAAGTCTCTGAGTGATTTTGGAGACAAGATCTCAGAAGAGGATAAAGAAAAGGTTAACGCCGCAATTGCCGCTGTTAAGCAGTCTCTGGAGACCGGCGACAACGATGACATCAAAGCCAAGACCGAGGAACTTAAGCAGGCCGCTTACAGTCTTGCCGAGGAAGCCTACAAGGCGCAGTCAGCGCAAGGTGAGGCCGCCGGGCAGGAAGACGGGGCCGAGGGCGCTTCATCGGGCGGACCTAGCGACAGTGACAATGTTGAGGACGCTGACTACGAAGTCGTTGACGACGACGACAAATAAACACAATGCAAGCAGGGCGACGGTGACAAGACGGACTGGGTCCGGATACTTTCACTGTTTCGTTCGTAGAGAGAAAAGGGTTCGGTATTGGCCAAACGAGATTACTACGAGGTACTGAGCGTTCCGAAAGGAGCGTCAAAAGAAGAAATAAAAAAAGCGTACCGTAAGGTCGCTGTTGCCAATCACCCGGACCGGAATCCTGGTAACAAAGAAGCCGAAGATCGTTTCAAAGAGGCCACCGAGGCCTATGAGGTATTGGCCGACGATCAAAAACGGCAGGCCTACGACCAGTTTGGCTTTGCTGGGGTTGAAGGTATGGGTGGAGGGCCCGGACAGGGCGGATTCAGCGCTGCACGTGATTTTGAGGATATATTCGGTGACTTCTCCGGTGTCTTTGAGTCGTTCTTTGGTGGCGGCGGATCCCAGCGCGGGCGCAGTAGCCGAGGCGGCCCTGCACGTGGTGCTGACCTTCGCTACGATCTTGCGGTGTCGTTCATAGACGCTGTATTCGGCAAGAAAGTGGATATCACCTACGAGCACAAACAGAGTTGCGAAGCATGCAAAGGAACCGGTGCAAAGGATGCATCGGGCGGGAAGAAGACATGTAGCACCTGTGGCGGAGTAGGTCAGGTTAGACGCAGTTCCGGGTTCTTTTCCATTGCCTCGGTGTGTCCGAGCTGCAATGGTGAAGGCTTCGTCATTGAAAACCCGTGTCGTTCCTGCAATGGCGCAGGGGTTACACGCAAACAGCGTACACTTAAGGTTACCATACCTCCTGGTATGGACCATGGCAAACGCATTAACCTTAGCGGACAGGGTGACGCTGGCCCAAATGGTGGACCTGCAGGTGATCTCTACGTCTTTGTTCATGTAGAGCCGCATGAGTATTTCGAGCGTGACGGGTACGACGTGTACTGCATGATTCCTATCAGCATTACTCAGGCGGCGCTCGGCGCGGAGATTCGGGTACCAACTCTTGACGACAAGCGGATCAAACTCAAAGTTCCTTCCGGGACTCAGAGCGGAAAGGTGCTTCGGATTCGCAGTGAGGGCGTACCTCATCTTCACAACGAGAACAAGCGCGGTGACATGTACATTAAGATTAATGTGCGTGTTCCGGAGAAACTATCCTCAAAGGCAAAGAATCTCCTGAAGGAGGTTTCGGATCTTGAGGGTGAAGACCTCAATCCACGTCCAGTACCACTCTCAGATATTCGCGCACGCGGTCGGTAGATACCAAGTTCGGTCAATACCAGGGTCCAGTCACACTACCGTCAGTCTCCGCGCCGCTTAGGCGCCAGGAGCAAAGCGGTTCTTCAGCGCTGCAAAATAATCGACGGCGGTCTCGGGTTCGAGAGCGTCGTCTAACTCACTTACCTGAACGAGTTCCGACGGAATCTCATCAATAAAGGGTGACGGGCTAGAGCTAACCCGCTCACGCATAACTCGGCGAAATCGACAGGCTGAGAGGTAGAGCTTTCGTTTAGCCCGGGTTAAAGCAACATAGAAAAGCCGCCGTTCCTCTTCCATTGCATCGGGGTTTTCCGCTACAGACTTAGCATGCGGAATAATATTGTCCTCGGCGCCCGCAAGAAAAACCACCTCATGTTCCAGCCCCTTAGCCGCATGAATTGTCATGAGCTGTACCTGACCGTCCTCGGTAACTGCATCTGGATCATCCCTGAGGTTAAGGCTGATACGTGAGAGATAGTCATAGAGTGAAGGGTCAAGATTGTCAGGATCCTTCTCGTAGTCCTGAATTGAAGCAATAAAAAGAGTAATGTTGCGGAACTTCCATTTGGCAATCTGGTCGTTACGTTGGTACTCAATCACCAGGTACTGCCAGTAGTCAATTTCGTCAACCAGTGCCTCAAGGGTTTTTGCTATGCCCTTGCTGGAAAAGAAGCTGGCGCGGTAGTCCTCTATGAGTCGAAGAAAGCCCTCAAGGTCTGCCTTGGCTCGGGAGCTCAGGGGTGAGTCTTCCGCACTTACCAGGGCCTGCATAGCAATATGGAGCGATGTCTTCTCACGCGCGGTTTGTTCGTTGAGCACTTCCAAGGTCTTGCGGCCAATCCCTCGGCGTGGGGTATTGAGCACCCGTAAAAGACTTATGTCGTCGTCGGGATTTGCAGCTACCCGCATGTATGCTATGCAGTCCTTAATTTCGCTGCGTGAGAAGAAACTCTGACCACCGGACACTTTGTACGGGATTCTTTGGGCCAGAAATTCCTCTTCAATGGCGCGTGATAGCGCATTGGTGCGAATGAGCACGCCCACGTCGTGGTACTTGAGCTTTTCGGTTACTGACAACGACTTAATGGTGCGTGCTATATATCGAGCTTCCTCGGTCTCGTCCTCTGGAAAGCACAACTCAATAGGGACTGTGGAGCTTTGTCCGGTCCAGAGCTCCTTGGTTCGGCGGTTAGTGTTGTGGGCAATGACCTCGTTGGCCGCACGCAGGATGGTGTCGGTCGAGCGGTAGTTTTGTTCTAGTTTAATTTCCAAGCGCTCGGGATAGTGTCTATCAAACTGAAGAAAGTTCTCGTAGTTCGCACCCCGCCAGGAATAGATCGACTGATCATCGTCTCCAACAACACAAATGTTCCGGGACTCCTCGGAAAGCGTGTGCATGAAGTTGTATTGTTCACTTGAGGTATCCTGAAACTCATCTACCAGAATATATCGGTACTGATCTCGTACCTCGGCAAGTACGTCTGGGCAGGTGGCCAGAATCTTCTGTGGCAGAACTATGAGGTCGTCGAAGTCTACCGCGTTGTAGAGTTTCAGATGCTCTTGATGCTCACGGTAGAGCTCAACTAAATCTGGGTAGTCCTCAGTCAGACGCGCTCGCCCGGTTTTTACTTTGCTAAAAAGGCCCAGTGTGAAGTTCAGATCAAGCCGGTCAAGCGGAAACTTTATTTCACGTGCTGTTTCCTTGAGCAACGAAACTTGGTCTTGTTGGTCGTAGATGCTGAAGTTCTCGCGGAAGCCTATCCGGGTAATGTATTTCTTCAGCATTCGGACGCCAAAGGCATGAAAGGTCGATATAGTAAGCCGTGCTAACTTCTCCCCAGTTAGTTCGCGTATACGTTGCTGCATCTCGCGTGAGGCCTTGTTGGTGAAGGTCAGGGCCAGTATTGCACTTTGCGGCACACCGGAGCGCAGCATATGGGCAATGCGGAAGGTTATGACCCGGGTCTTGCCTGATCCGGCGCCTGCTATTATCAGTACCGGGCCTTCGGTCTGTGTAACGGCCCGTGCTTGTTCTGGATTGAGTTGATCTAGGTAGTTCATGGTGTTAGGCCTTATACCACAGGGACTCGGCTCTTGCAACGCTGTGCCAAGATTGTATGCTGGAATCAATTGCAATCAGCCCAATTCGGAAACGAGGTTTTCTTTTGATAGGGCGTCAACTAGTGTCTACACGGTGCTTTCGAAGAAGAGCTGCAAAGAGCGGTCCCCGCCCACCTGCGTGATCGGGTAGTACAATACAGCCGTGGCGGCTTGGTTCGGCGTCACTCAAAGGGGGCGCTGGTAAGACTTCGAACTCAGAGCCACGTCTTTGGATCGCTTTGGCAATGACCCCATCATTCTCAAGTGGCGACAGGGCGCACGTAAGATATAGAACTGTCCCGCCGGGACGGAGCGCAGTGAGCGCCGCGGCGAGCATCGCGTATGCATCAAGAGCAAGACGCATGCTGCGTTTAGGGTTCCAGTTGCGCAAGGTCTTTGGTTCCTGAATAAGGTGTCGCTCCGAGGAGCATGGAGTATCCAGAAGAATCACATCGTACATGTTCTGTTCATGCAGGCCCCACTTGCGAGCATCGTGTGATGTGACCCTGATTGCCGAGCGCGACCAACTGGGTACTGAGTCGTTAAGTACGCGTTGCAAGCGCGCGCGTCTCGATGCAGAACGCTCGTTGAGCGTGAGATCTATCTCACCGTGCGGGTAGTTCTTCAGAAACTTGTGCAACATGGCTACAGCCTTGCCGCCCGGTGCTGCGCACATATCCAGTACACGCATGCCGGGTTGAATATCCAACGCACCCGCAGCCTCGGCCGAAGCGGGATCGAGAAAATAACTCCTGCACAGAGGCTGGCCGAGCTCTTCGTGAACTCCGTCCTGTTGAAGAGCTTCAGATAGCTTTGGCCAACGATCGGCAAAGATCTCTGCATAGTGATATTCAAAGCCTTTCGGGCCCTTGCCTTGCGCAACGGCTTGACGTCCGTGCGCCGGTGATGCAGGTACGCTTGCTCCCGGTCTTTGTTGACTTTCAATATCCGACGGTGTAGTGTCATTTTGTGAGTATTCAATCTGTCGTTTTTGATCTTGATGGGACATTGCTTGACACTATAGCAGATATCGGTGCCGCTATGAACACCGCCTTGAGAATGGCTGGCCTGCCAGTACACCCAACCGAGGCGTATCGGGGTATGGTCGGATGGGGTTTGCGGAGACTCGCCGAGGCCGCTGTTCCGGCGGATTATGCGGGTAATGGAGACATGGACGATATCTACGCCCATCTTCTGGCCGCTTACAAAGAGAACCCGGTCGTCTACACCCGGCCCTACGAGGGGGTAGTGGAGGTACTCGAACAACTGAGTGACAGCGGTTGTTCCTTGGGTGTACTCTCAAACAAGAGCCATGACCTTGTTGTCCGAATAGTTCAGCTTTGCCTCCCGGCTGGGGTTTTTGACGAGGTGCGCGGCGTTAGACCGGGAACACCACACAAACCTGATCCTAGCGGAGTGCGTGAGGTACTCAGCATCATGGGGTCTCGGCCAGATGAAAGTCTGTTTGTTGGTGACTCGGCTTTAGATATAAAGACTGCGATAGCGGTAGGCGCGGTACCAGTGGGAGTCAGCTGGGGCTTCCGTCCTGTTGCGGAACTCAAAGATGCTGGAGCGGCGTTCATTATTGACAACCCACATGAGATTAAAGAGATTATAACTTCTATGATTTCATAGATCATTCATATGAGCTAAGGAGACGGATCAGGTGGACATTGACAGTATTAAGGCCAAAGCGAACAACTATATTGAGGTCGAAAGTGAGGAGCCTTTTAGGTCGGAGGTGCTGAATCTTTTACGGGACGAAAACTGGGATGAACTCTCGGATCGCTTCTATACCGAAATTGAGTTTGGCACTGGAGGCCTGCGGGGCGTAATTGGCGGGGGGTTCAATCGCATTAATCCCTACATTGTGCGCCGTGCAAGCGCGGGTATGGCTGCATACATGGTAGAGGTACAGAACGCACAGTCGGTGGTTATTGCCCATGACTCACGACGTTACTCTAAAGAGTTTGCCCTCAATACTGCCTTAGTCTTTGCGGCCTATGGCATTAAGGCTTATCTTTTCTCGGAACTGCGGCCCACACCAGAGCTCTCATTTGCCATCCGCGAGTTGGGAGCTTCCGGTGGCGTAGTGGTTACCGCAAGTCACAATCCACCCGAGTACAACGGATACAAAGTGTACTGGAACGATGGGTCTCAGGTTGTTGAGCCTCATGACGCAGCAATCATTCGTAAGGTGCTAGAGATCCAAGGCCCTCCTAAGGCAATGACCTTGGGAGATGCGCAGTCGGCAGGTCTTCTTGAGTATATTGACGAAGAAATAGACGCTAAGTTTGTAGAGATGGTCAAGAGAAATGTTGTCCGTCCGGAACTGCTACGCGAGTACGGTTCCGCGGCCAAGGTGGTTTACACCCCACTGCACGGGACCGGTGCGTATCTTGTTGAGCGAGCCCTCAGTGAGTTTGGTGTGCAGGTCTCAACGGTGCCGGAACAACGCGAGCCCGATGGTGAGTTTCCGACGGTGAAGTCACCAAATCCCGAGGAAGGCGCGGCACTGGAAATGGCTATAGCCCAGGGGCGTAGGGAGCAGGCGGCAATTGTGATTGGAACTGATCCGGATGCAGACCGTATTGGCATTGCAGTGCCGGATGGTGGTGATTTCCGTCTCATTACCGGCAATCAGCTTGGAGCGCTGCTCGTTGACTACGTGTTTTCCTCTCGGGCCGAGCTTGGCACCTTACCGACCCGGCCAGCCTTTATAAAGACTATTGTCACAACCGAGCTTCAGAGACTCATTGCGGAGCATCTGGGAGCCGAGTGTCACGATACCCTTACCGGCTTTAAACACATTGCTGGCCTCATCCGCCAGTTTGAGCAAGAAGAAGACGGGCCAAACTACGTTATTGGTGGCGAGGAAAGCTACGGCTTCATGATTGGAACAGAGGTACGAGACAAAGATGCTATCAGCGCCACGGTGCTCACTGTCGAAATGGCGCTGTACCATGTTTCACAAGGCAAGAGCGTGTTGCAGCGACTTGAAGAGCTCTATACCGAGTATGGTTACTTCCAAGAAGAGACAATCTCGGAGTATTTCTCCGGACGACAGGGACAGGAAGTCATGCAAGGCATGATGAGGAACCTACGAGAGGAACCTCCGAAGGTGTTCGGTGAGATAACCGTAAAGAAGGTTAAGGACTATCAGAATGGAACCATTTTCGACTGGGCTTCTGGAAGAACAAACCACGATATAGATCCTCCCAGATCCAATGTCATTCAGTATTTGCTGGAGGACGGGTCTATTGTGAGTGCCCGTCCATCCGGAACAGAGCCCAAGATCAAGTTTTACATATCCTGTTGTGATGAAGATGAGCTGCCACTTCCGGATGCTAAGAAACACGTCGCTGAGAAACTACTTATGGTACGCACGGAAATTGATGGATGGATACGGGAGGCAAAGGAGCATGCCAGCGAGTAAGACAAGGTATACCGGAGGGCTGAACAGTGGATCTTGATGCATCGGTAGACACGTTACTTTTTACGGCATTTGACTTCGAGACGACAGGTCTCTACTCCGCTAGCGATAGAGTATGTGAGATTGGGGCAGTGCAGTTTCGGGGCACCGCCATCACCGGGGAGTTCAGCGAGCTGGTAAACCCAGGGATTCCCATCCCACCAGATGCAGGTGCGGTGAGTGGAATAACCGACACTATGGTCGCTCATAAGCCCCCGATAGCGGAGATGCTACCGGTCTTCATGGAGTTTATTGGTGACAGCATACTTGTTGCGCATAATGCAGAGTTCGATGTAGGGTTCCTCCGTGCTGCACTGCATCGTGAAGGTTTGTCCGACGTTGCAAACAGCATAATAGATACCCAAATACTGGCTCAAAAGGCTTTTCCCCGTCGAAGAAGCTACAGCTTGCAAAACCTTGCTGAGGAATTGAACATTCCCCCCGGCGCCGCACACCGTGCGTTCGATGATGCAGTGGTGTGTATGAGACTCTTTCGTGAGTGCGTCAATGCGTTAAGCTTTATGGGCGATCTGAGCCTCCGCGAAGTGCTTACCTAAGCTCCTGGAATCCTACTTAATCTTGCCCAGTAACTTCAACATGTAGAGCTCAAGATAACGTTCAAGGTCTTTTTTCCGCCGGATTTCTGAGAAAGCGTCGTTCTGTGAGAGGCGACGTGCCAAATCTCGAATACGGTTCGCGTCTGGGGGAATCATTCGGAAACCGACCTTCATACGCCGCAAAAAGTCTCGGGTAAGGGAGTTCACGTCTTCAATGAGGTTGCGTTTTGCGCGTTCATCCAACAGCGGATTCCATCGGTCGGCCAACTCTTGTAAAGTTTCATCAAGCTTTCTATTGGTGCCGAGGAACTCTCTTTCAAGTTGCTTTATGGCTTTCTGAAACTCAAGCGACTGCGCTTTGGATCTCGATCCGCTGTTAGCCTTGTCGCTGCGAGCGGGCTGTGAATCATCGGTATCGTCTACGACCATCTTTTTGGTAGTTCGGTTGCTGATGCCGTTTGCTGTGGCAAGCTCATCTGAGCTCTCCTCTGTGCGTGCAGAGCTCCCCCGCGGTGAACGGTTGCGCGGCTCAGCAAGAAATAACCGGCGCAAGAAACGCACAACGGAATTCAAACCGGGAGTAACCATCCAGAAGGGTAGCACGAGGCGCGCATCGTTATAGAGTTCCTCCCGATTAAGACTAAGTATCTCCTCGGTGCTTTTGAGTTTTCCGGTTTTCGGAAGGAACAATGCATTGTACTGTTCCTGCATTGCTGCATTAAACTGAGTGTGCTCGCTGCAGGCGAGGAGGAGTCCTTCGTCGAGTAACGCCAGAATGAGAGGGAAGTTCTCTGCCATTACGGCGTTAACGCTTTTGGCAAAAGCCTCGTCGGAAACCATTGCTTTGACCTTCTTGTCCTCACGCATGAAGTTCGACCATTGGTCTATATAGTGCTTGCGAAGCTCCAGTCCAGCAGTGAAGACTCCATCTACCGCCACACGTATGAGGTTCTCTCTGGCAAGGTAGTACTGCTGGTCCTTGGTCGTGTTCACGCGCACTAGGGCGCCTAAAGCGCCTGACTCGCCGCGCAAGAGACTGGCGAGATGTTTGGTTATAACATCACGTGAAAGGTTCTTGCTCAGCGGTACGCCCCGTGAGTCGGTAAACCCCATAACGTCACTAATGGTGTGTGCATATGGACTTGCCCGAAGAGACTGCTCTAGACGGCGAATAGCCGAGTCGTGCTCCTGAGTCTTTTGCGCTCGACCTTTGTAGAAGACGGTGAGATAGCTCAGAATAAAGGCAGCCTGCGTGAATGCATCTTCCTCGGCCAGCCGGTCTTTCTTATTTGAGTAGTCCTTGATGATGATTCCGGCAAACTGCGACCAAAAATGGAACGTGAAGTCAGTGGGCTCAAGAATGCCCGATAGTACCTGAGCTGGCGTTGTTAATGCGGCGGTGATCATGTCGCGAACTGAGGCGTCTCTATGTGGAAACACCGCTTGGAGTTTACTGCGCATATACCCGGCATTGCGTTCGCTTCGCAGATAACTACGAATGCGTTGGAGAGTCAGATCGGGTAGTGAACGTTGCATAATGTGTGATGTAATGATGCAGCTTGGTAATTGGTGGGGAAAGATTAAGCGAAGTAGTTGGTCTTCCTCAACGCTTGCTGACTGCTCAAGCCACATAACAAAGTCGGTTCCCATGTCTACAATCTGAATAAGTTCCGCCGGTGGCGTTATGTGTATAACATCCTCATTAGGGAGAGGAAGTTCCGGGCGTTGCTCAAGCTTGCGATACTCGGACGCAACCGCATCGAAGTAGTAACCTGAATAGTAAACCTTCCCAATGACGTTCCCGTCAAAGCTCAGACTGCATCGTCCTTGTTCGCTCAGACTGTGAAGATGTGCCGTGACTGTTTCATCTGTATGAGTGATGAGATCCTCGAGTTCGGGTTGTTGATCTACGTAGCGGGCCGCATATTTCTTGGCAAACGAAAAGAGCGCGGCCGCCGCTATGTGTGGCGTCTCTGCTCTCCTAGAATAGACCGATAGAATTCGCACTAGATGCTCGGATGACGACATTTCTCCTCCACAGATAACATCTCACTATACCGTGGAAGCTCCTGCCTGAAAAGGTGGATTGAATACCGGTGTTACAAGACAGCGCACTTTGATTGACAGATGCAAAACTACGGATGTACTATCTCCTTATGAGTCGCAAAATAGTGTTGTTTTGGGGATTTCTCGGCGTGTTTGTTCTTGTGCTATGGCTCGGATCCTGTACAACAGCCGAACCGGCGCCTCCTGGGCTTGTTGAGGAGCCTGAAACTGAACTGCCCAAAGACCCAGAAGCTCCAAGAGCGGATGATCCCGAGCTGGAGGAAGACCCAGCCGAAGATGCAGTGGAGTACCCCGTCGAGGATGAAGAGATCCCAGATGAGGACATCTATATAAAGACTGAAGACTTTGTGATCTCTACCGAGATGTACGAGACTACCTTCAACGAAGTGGAGCAGTTTATTGCAGAGTTAAACGAAATAATTGCAGACCGTGATTTCCAGCAATGGAAATCTCATTTGACCGAGGATTATCTTCATGTACACTCGGATCCTGCAGTACTGCGCGAGAGGTCGGAAAGCCCGGTCTTGCGCCGGAATAATATTGAACTTAGGGATATTGAAGACTATTTTACCTGGGTAGTGGTACCGAGCCGAGCAAATGCTCGACTTGATGATCTAGATTTCATTGGTACCGACCAGGTGGAAGCAATCATGCGCGTCCGTGACCAGGGAGTTATACTTTATCAACTAAAAAGAGTGAACGATCGCTGGAAAATTGATGTGTTTTAGTCTATGCTTGGTTAAGAGTATGTGGAAGAGGAGATATAGTATGGGGAAGCTCGTAACCATTTCGGTGAGCCTTTTACTCATTTTTGGGGCAACATCACTCTGGGCGCAAGCACAAGAGTCAGGTGAATCCTCGGTGAGGACCATTGAGGAACTGTACCTTGATCAAGCTATAGATCAGCAAATTATCCGAGGTCAGGCGCGTAGCAACACACGTGAGGCAAAGTTCCTCGCTATTCAGGGTGTTCGGGCCATGGTGCAGCGGGGCGAGGTCTCACCTGATAATGTGGAAATGATCAGGGTAGTGGAAGGACTTGCGACCGAAGGAATCGGACGTCAGGTGCGTAGCAGCGGTGCGGTTTCAAACAACTTCCCCGATGTCCGGCGAGAAGCTGTTGGTTTACTTGGTGATATTGGCGGACCTATTGCACAGCGCGCTCTTATACGAGTTGTTAGAGAAGACCCGGAGCCAATGGTGCTTGCCGAGGCAATCTATGGGCTCGGTACTATCGGCAACAATGACGACAATGAGATCACCGCAAATATAGTCGCTGTACTTCGTAGACAGAACGCACGGGAGATGCCGGATAATAACTTGGCCTTTGCTTCTCTGCTTGCGCTGGAGAAGATTGCCCGGGCCTCCGGAGGAATCAGTGATCCAGCGGTCGTTGACGCGCTTTTGGATGTAGCGACCGGCAACTACATTCGCGAGGTTAGGCTTAAGGCTATCGACGTAATCTACAATCTTCGTGGCGCTTGAGTTTACAGACGGAATCTGCCAGCGTCTCCGTGCGGAGACGCACGAGAGGCGTTTTACTTCTCGCTCTGACAAAGCTCTTTCTCTTGGCACTTGTGGTGGGCGTGTTTTCCCTGTATACCGCAATTTCACGAAGTACAGAGAGGCGCGTGTTCTCCGACATGGGGCTTCTACCGCATAACCATGTGGGCTTATTGTTAGGGACAGCAAAGTACCAACCTGGTGGCGGCATCAATCCATATTTCAGCTATCGCATAGACGCTGCTGTAGAGCTCTATGAGGCAGGAAAGATTCGGTATATCCTAGCATCGGGAGACAATGAACATGCGTCCTATAACGAGCCTCTGCACATGAGGCTGGCACTACTCGAACGGGGAGTTCCCAACGAGTTTATTGTGCTGGACTATGCTGGTTTTAGCACACTCGACTCGGTCGTGCGGACTGCGGAAGTATTTGGGCAGGAGCGCTTCACTGTCATCAGTCAACGTTTTCACAATGAACGAGCCGTATATATTGGTACGTATTTTGGGTATGACGTAGTCGGCTACAATGCCGCAGACATAGCTCCACCGTCCGGAGTGCAGACACGGCTTCGAGAATATCTCGCGCGCGTGAAGGCTATCCTGGACCTGCATCTTGTCAGGCGGGCTCCTCGGTTTCTTGGCGAGCCGGTATCAATCCCTGAGTGATCTGCTTGTGCACAAAGCACCTGCAGTGATATCTTCTCGAGTGTGAGAGACACAAACAACGTGGTCGGGCCTCATGAGGCGCCGCTCCCTATAACACTTGTTACCGGATTCCTTGGATCCGGTAAAAGCACCTACATTAATCGTATTCTTCACGCATATTCGGGCCACCGTATAGGTCTGGTGGTGAACGAGTTTGGTGAGGTTGGCTTAGAGTCGAACATCCTTGAGGCATCACCGGACGAGATTATTGAACTGTCGGGCGGTTGTATGTGCTGCCTGCTCAGGAAGGATCTCAAGAATGCCGTGAGACGCCTTGTTCGGCATGATTCAAGTCTTGAGCGTGTGGTGGTTGAGGCATCCGGCCTATCGGACCCCGTGCCGGTGCAACAGACCTTTCGCAATGCTCGTTTTGGACGCTCCATACAGCTAGAGTCAGTGATTTGCTTGGTGGATCAAGTGAATTTCTTGGAACATCGAGTTGAGTATGGAGTTCTTGATCATCAAGTTCGGGGTGCAGACTTTATCCTTATCACTAAATCCGAGCAAGCTCCGGAATCCACAGTAATGGTAGAGAAGGTTTTAAGGGAGCTGGCTCCCCAGGTACCGCGATACCGTGTAGGAGAGGAGCCGCCGCTAGAGTTGTTGGTTGGTACGCGCGCAGTTCTTGATGTTCACGAGCATGACGTGCATGAGCATGACCGGCACGAGCATGATGTGCAACAGCTCTGGTTCGAGTCTGAGTACCCTTTTGAGCCCGAGCGTCTCAAGCTCTTCTTTGACGAGCTGCCTCAAGGAATTGTCCGTGGCAAGGGAGTGCTGTACCTGGATAACAAGGACGGGAAAAAACACAAGTTCGTGTTGCAGTTGTCCGGTGGCCGGCGCGAGTTGCGAGCGGTACCGTGGAAACGCCGCGAAAAGAAGTCTAATGTGGTGCTGCTATTGGGCAAGAGTTTTGATGGAGACGTTCTTCGGGAGAGGCTGGGTGCCTGCCTCTCCGGACTAGATGCGCGTCCTGTGGAGCCAAGTTGGGAAAAAGCATGATGCAGTATTCAAAGGTGCTTCGGGTACTCGCTATCTTTCTACTACTCAGCAGCGTTGCACCAAGCCTGAGAGCTCAAGCTAACCCATTCCTTTCCCCTCCTTCTGGCTCTCCATCGGGTGATGCGGAAGCAAGAAGATTTGGCACTCCACAAAGCTTTAATTCTGGTTCAGCGGGACGGTTGTTTCCGGCTTTTTCTTCCTGGATAACGCGCCTACAACGTGACGCCAATGAACGAGTTACCGGCTATATTCAAAGTCTTGTGGAGGAGGAAGGGCGTAGAGGGGCTGTCTTACCTATCTTTGGTGTGGCTTTTCTGTACGGGCTTCTGCATGCTTTTTTGCCGGGACATCGCAAAACTGTAATTCTGTCATACTACCTGTCCGAGGATGCACGATTGAGTCATGGCCTCCTCGCTGGTCTCTTGTTTTCGGTTATGCACGCGAGTTCAGCCGTGGTGATTATTCTCGGGGTAAGTCTCTTAACGCAAGGTGCTATTGCCGGGACAGCAATTCGGGCCGGTGAACAGGTACAGATTGTGAGTTCTGGGCTCATTATGCTCTTAGGGGCAGCCTTTCTGGCATACAAGATACGGCATGTAAAACAGCACAAACGCCGCAACGTAGAGACTCGCATTTCATCGGGTCTTGGCTTCGAGTCGGCGAAAGCCGCTTCACTTCCACCTCGAATTCCTGCGGAGCGCTTCTTTCCTCTCGTGGTAGTCAGTGGGATCGTACCATGTCCAGGTACTACATTGCTCCTGCTATTTACCTTATCCCTGGGTGTATTGGAGATTGGTGCAATTGCCGTTATTGCTATGTCTTTAGGACTTGCCGTGGCTTTAAGTAGTTTCGCGGTAGCCACTATTCTCTTTAAACAGCACGTGGTTGGATTGTTGGAGAATCGACTGGGTTATGGCGTGCACGTTGCGGTTGAGTTCTTTGGTGCAGGCTTCATTTTTGTTTTTGGTCTGGTCTCGATGCTTGCCTATTTGTAGAGCGCGTAGGTATATTGACAGCCAAGAGGAGCAACCGATGTCTTTATTCAAGAAAAAAAACCTTGTCACTTTGTCCGTTCCGGGAATCAATTGTGGGCATTGTGAAATGAAAATACAGAAAGTGGTTTCAGTCATGCCGGGAGTTGAGAAGGTTAAACCGGATCACAAGAAGAAAACGGTGACTCTTGAACTCTCGGGAGATGAAACAGCAGATCTCAATGCCATACGTGAGAGTCTGAGTGAAGCTGGTTATCCAGTAACTGCAGATTGAGTCACTCCGCTCGGCATTCACATTGAGTGAGCCCACCAGGGCCGTGGCCAACGCTTTGGTGAGTAGGCGGGCTAAAGTGCCCGCCTCTCAGACATGATTAATCACCCTTGGCTGTCTAGCATCTCATCAAGAAGCTTTCGTACTTCACGCGGGTTATCTACGAAATAGTTGGCTGCAGTGACGTTTGCACCCACTCTCACGGTATAGGCTGTGCTCGGAAGGACGGTAAACATATCTTCATCGGTGTGGTCGTCACCAATTGCAATAACAAACTCCCAGCTCTTGCGAGAGTTCCACATGCCTGCCGCCCGGCCCTTATTGATATTTGAGTTCTTGATCTCAAGAACTTTGTGGCCCTCAATAATGGAAAGATCCAAGTTGCTAGTAAGATCCAACAATGCGTCTTTTAATTCGCTGAGACGCACAGCAGCAAGTTCTGGCTCACAGCGTCTGTAGTGCCACGCCAGGGAAAACTCCTTTTCCTCAACAGACGAGCCCGGAGTGCGGTCTACATGGAGTTCAAGCATGGGTATGATCTGTTCCTTCCATGCGTTAGAGACTGACTCTATGAGGGCCCAATCACTTTCGCGCTCTCTGAGCCAGACTCCGTGTCCAGCTACAAGATTAATTGGAAGAGCGCCAAAATGCTCCTCCAGAAAGTCCTTACCTCGGCCGCTAATAATGACGGGCTCGACGCCGGGCAGTTCTGATAAACGGCGAAGTGTGTCATAGAGGGCTTCGTCCGGAACTGCTTGTTCCGGGCGGTCGGTGAAGGACACCAGGGTACCGTCGTAGTCAAGGAGCACGAGTGCATTTTCGGCTTGCGTAAATGCCTTGATCATAGAGCTACGATGGTCCTTAGAGAGTTTCCGAGCCAGCGTTCCGCGGTGTTGCTCGGCGACTATCTCAAGCTTGTGGACAAAATCCTGGGCCCAGTAGTGTATATCGTAGCGTTTAAGCCGCTTGTGCATACGCCGGTTGCGTCGATGTTGTTCGTCCTCGGGAAGCTCTATGGCCTTCTTGAGAGAGTCCGCAATCTCGTCAATATTACTTGAGTTGACCACAAACGCCTCTCCGAGTTCGCGTGCGGCGCCAGCGGTTTCGCTTAACACAATCGCACCGGAGTAGTCGCGTTTCGCTGCCACAAACTCCTTGGCTATAAGGTTCATCCCATCTCGTAAGGGTGTAACTAGGAGGGCGTCGGCGCGGTTGTAGAGTGCGCAGAGTGAGTCAAACCCGAATGACCGATAAAAGTACTGTATCGGAGTCCAGGTAATGGTGCCAAAAGTCCCGTTAATGGTACTTACCAATTCCTCGATCTCCCGTTTGAGTTCCTTATATTGTGGTACGTCGACCCGAGAGGGCGCCACGATCATGACCAGTACGACCTTAGCCCTGTATTCCGGAAAAGCTTCCAGAAAACGATTGAAGGCCCTCAGACGTTGTGGAATACCCTTGGTATAGTCAAGTCTATCGACAGAGAGAACGACCTTGACCTCGGCAAAGCGGGCGTTCGCGTCTTCTATTTCCTGAATTACTTCAGGCCGCAAACTCGAGTCATGGTACTTGGTGTAGTCAATGCCCATTGGGAATACATCGACCTGCACGAGTCGGTCTTCGTGGGTAATTCGAGCCATGTGGTGCTCATTTCCAAGCAACCGGCGTACACTACTAAGGTAGTGCCGAGCATAGTCGTATGTATGAAACCCAATGAGATCGGCACCTAATGTGCCTTCAAGCAGCCGTTCCCGCCAGGGCAGTAGACGAAAGATCTCAAATGAGGGAAATGGAATGTGGAGAAAGAAACCGATCTTTGCATCCGGCAACTCATCTTTAATGAGCTGTGGAAGCAGCATGAGTTGATAGTCATGTACCCAGATCGTGTCGTCTGGTTCCGCAACCTCTAAAACGGCGCGAGCAAAACGTTCATTGATTTCCCGGTAGCTGTTCCAGAGTTCATTCTCATATCCCACATAGGTAACGAAATAGTGAAAAAGCGGCCAAATAATGTTGTTGCAGAATCCAAGATAGAACTTATCAATGTCCTCGGAACTCAGCGCTACCGCTATGCTCTTGTGTTCGTCTTTCAGTCGACGGGCAATTACGTTGTGTACCTCTGGTGTGTGATGATCACTTGGTACTCCGCTCCATCCGACCCAGAGACCATTTTCCCTTGAATGAAATGAGCTAAGCCCGGTGGCAAGCCCACCGAGGCTCGGCATAAAATGAGGAGTGGTTCCTTCTACATGCACCGAGGTTGATAAACGATTTGAGACAAGAATGATTTTTCCCATACACAGAGTATACCAAGCGATCAGCGTCCGGTAAAGGAAGGGACTTTTCGGATATCAACACTCAATTACATTAATGGGTATATGGACAGCCAGGCCGCCCTCGCTTGTCTCCTTATACTTCGTGCTCATATCTTGCGCTGTGGCCCACATAGTGCTAATTACCGCGTCAAGGCTTACTCGGGCTGCCGCCGGGTCCGAGCTCAATGCCAAGGCGGATGCTGCGACGGCTTTTGCAGCGCCCATTGTATTACGTTCTATACATGGAATCTGAACAAGTCCGCCAACAGGATCGCAGGTGAGTCCAAGGTGGTGCTCCATTGCTATCTCAGCTGCCATGAGGGTACGGTCGATGTCGGCTCCTTGTAGCTCAGCGAGGGCGGCAGCGGCCATGGCCGCGCTGACGCCAATCTCTGCCTGACAGCCTCCCATTGCCGCTGAGATGGTGGCTCCTTGTTTGAACAGGCTGCCTATTGCGCCCGCGGTCAGAAGGAAACGGCGTAGCTCCGGCCGGCCTATTTCTTTGGTGAAACAAAGGTAGTACAGCATCACTGCCGGAATAACCCCCGCAGCACCATTGGTTGGAGCGGTGACTACCCGGCCAAAGGCAGCATTCTCCTCGTTCGCGGCAAGGGCAAAGGCTGAAATCCAACGGAGAATACGCTCGAATCCCACTCGGTCGGTGCCGGTTGAGACAAAACTGCGTTCAACGCTACGTATAACCTCGGCTAGGACTTCCGGTAGGTCTGCTTCTGTCCCGGGCCCGGGGAATGGTATGAGTTCGGATACCGGCCTGCCGAGTAAGGCTGCAGCCATGGCGGGTGCACGGCGCTGCACCTTGAGGCCACCCGGCAGATTTCCGTATGAGCTTAATCCGGATACGACACACGCACACATTTTGATCAGTATGTGGTCCAATTGGGCTTCAATCTCGGTCAGGCCCTGTAGTTGCAACTCGTTGCGCAATGCAACCCCGGAGACCGGCTCGTCCAGATTGCGGCAGTGTGTTCTCAGTTCATCTGCTGTCCGGTACGGAAAGGGAAAGTCCTTTCGTGTGTGCCGGTGTGTGTCGGAGGCTGCGCTGGATGGTGTCTCGGGGGTGTCTCCCCCCCCCACGACAAAACCTCCACCTATGGAGTAATAGGTGCGCGAGAGAATGACGACAGGACAGTCGGCGCGGTTTTTGTCACTGTCGCTTCCGGATTGTGCACACGCGGAAAATCGCATGCCATTAGGATGGTAAGCTAGGATTTCCTCCCGCAAAAAGTGGATATCTCTGGTGGGTCGAAACTCAAGCTCCTTATACTCCGGTGATAGTGCGGCTTTGACTGCTTCTTTTACCATGGGTTTGCCGAGGCGAACAGAAATAGACTGCGAGCGGTCTGCTGCATAGCGCTGTACAACATCGAGTGGTACCGTGGCTGGGTCGTAACCCGCAAGTCCAAGCATCACGGCCAGGTCTGTTCCGTGGCCAGCGCCAGTTTTGGCAAGCGAGCCGAAGAGCTCCACTTGAATGCAGTCTACATCGGAACTTTCTGTGGCGGTCTGGGTAAGCTCTTCAATGAAGAGCAGAGCGGCTTTCCAAGGGCCCATTGTGTGCGAGCTGGACGGCCCGACACCAATCTTAAACATATCAAAGACACTGATGCGTTCGTTTGGGTAACGATCTTTACGGGGAGTACCTGATTCGGCATCGACTGCTGTTTGCATGAAGAAATACTAACACGGGCCGCATAGCTCTACCAGCGGTTTTCGGAAGCTATCTCGGCACGGGTAGGGATGTCGTGTTTCGTTATGGAACAGAGAAGATGATCCGTGAGTGGGGTAATTCCTGCGATTCGGTTTGCCTGTTTCTCAACTATCCGCTCAAAGAGGTTTCGAACCAGGCGACCGTTGCCGAATGCTTTATCACGTTTTCGGTGCAGAGAGGTGAGTAAACCGAGCAACTCGCGTCTGGCGGGCGATGTGAGGCTGAACATAGCATTCTCAATGAAGACATCAAAAATCCGAAGCAGTTCCTCCGGTTCGTAATGGTCAAAGTAGAAATATCTATTAAAACGGCTCTTGAGTCCGGGGTTTGTGTCCAGGAATATTTTCATTTCATCGGGGTAACCAGCAACAATCACCGCAAGTCTGTCTCGGTTGTCCTCCATGCGTTTGAGCAGGGTGTCGATAGCTTCCTGGCCAAAATCCTTCCCACCACTGCGCGGGCTGAGCGTATAGGCCTCGTCAATGAACAACACTCCGTCCAAAGCTTGGTCGATAACCTCGGTCGTCTGTATTGCCGTTTGGCCCACAAATCCAGCAACCATGCCGGAGCGGTCGGTTTCCACCATGTGTCCGCTCTTTAGCAGACCAAGCGCGCGGAACACCTTACCCACATAACGTGCAATAGTTGTTTTGCCTGTGCCTGGTGGCCCGTAAAAAACCGCGTGCATCGAGAACTCGGTGACAGGAAGCCCACGTAGCTCCCTTTCACGGTGAACCTTCATGAGGTTCACAAATGTTTCTATCTGCGTCTTGACCTTATCCATACCAATAAGTCGATTCACGCTGAGCATGATCTCCTCAAGCGATTCTTCCTCACCCGCCTGAGAAACCTTCACAGCTGGCTTCTTTGCTTGGAGCTTATCAGTACTTGCACCTTCCGCTTCGCGTTCGCCGTAGATGATCTGCCGGATCTTCTGCAGGCGCTTGGCGTGTTGTTCACTTATGTTGCCGTCCGCCTTAAGCAAGACCTGAGCAAAGGAATAGAACAGCGCAGCCATCTTGTCGAAGTGTGAAGTGTCCTGCTGACGATCATAAGCCCGCAGGTAGGCAAGACTCCGTAAGGACCGTGATGTCTCGTAGCGAGCAGCTTTACGGAGCTCGTTCGCAAATAAGTTCCATTGGGCCAAAACGGCACGCCGTTTACGTAAAGGCAGTGACTCAACCCGGAAAAGATCAACCAATAGTTCGCGATCCTTCACCAAGCTTTGTCGTAGCGGCATGAGTACCATAGATACAAAAAGCTTACTCTCGTCGCTTAAGTGTTCATCACCACTAATGCATAGGTTGGCTATGTACAAAAGATCATCAATGAGTTGCTGAAGGAAGGCAGGTTCTTCGTTAAATGATTTATATTTATTGACTTCCGCAAAAATCTTGCGGGCCTCGGAGTGAAGGAAGTTAAGGTTCCGCAGCTTCTCTTCAGCAGGTGAAAGCTTGGGCAGAGTCTCAGGTTCGTCATCTTCATCTTCATGCGTGCGCATCTTATCTTGTGGGCCAGCAGGAAGCCCTGACTCGGACGGGGAGTCATGCTTTGAGTCTTTGGTAAGAGCGGTTTCATTTCTTTTTTTGGGTGCCTTCGGGGTGGCATTTGTTCGTTTTGCTGTTCGTCCGCCACTCTCCATACGCTCTCTTAACGCACTGAGAAAGGAGTGCACCTGGTTCTCGTCGCGTGTAGTGGTAAGCACGGTCTCAATTTCATCTTGAACGAAGGTAACGCGATTAGAGGCTGCACCACGTCGAGTGCGAACACCACTGAGGTGTGAGAACTCAAGAACTTCCGGCCTTGCTCGGGTGTCACCATTTGCAAGAAAGACAAGCCGCTGGTCGGTCAAGCAGAACACACCGGGGGTACCGGAACCAGAGCCAACGACCACCCGGCCCCGGTAAAAGCCTTCGAGTACATCGATAATGACTTCCTCATCTTCGAGTACACGTTGCATATTTGTGATGATATTTTTCTTAAAGGAAACGTGTATCCAGTTTGTTATGCCGTCAAGTTGGGACTCAAGCTCTTCTTGTACAGCCATTTGTTATGCTTCCGGGCAGGACCTGTTGCCTCTAAGGATTTTGGCCTCGGGCCGAGGCCAGCGCTTTGCTTGCTAAAAGATACGGATTTCGCCCTCTGGAGAGTAGTAGTTCCGGGCGACGGAGAACGGGCTTCACCGGAGTGTGTACTCCGGCTGTATTCCTCAAGTAACGTCCTTAAGCGTGAGGCCAAGCTTCTTCAAGTAGGGAAGTAGACCAAGTTTGTTAACGGTGCGAAGAGCACTGGTTGACAGCTTGATCCGAACCATGCGTCCGAGTTCAGGGACAAAGATTCGTTGCTTCTGGATATTTGGGCGTTGAACCCGTCGGGTCTTGTTGTGAGCATGGCTAACGTTGTTGCCGGCGAGCGGCTTCTTCCCGGTGATGTTACACTTTCTTGACACGGGAAACTCCTTCCTGTTTTCTGGCGATGCGTACGCAGCACAGTCGATTATCGACATGAAATACAGCAGCAAGCGACCGATCGGAATCGAACCGACATCACCAGCTTGGAAGGCTGGGGTAATAACCATTATACGACGGTCGCGTGTGAAGGTTGTATATAGCAGGCATCGACCCTGTATGTCAAGCATGGGCCACGATGTGTGGTAAAGCGGAGACTCAGTAGCTTTGTCTTTCAAATCTTGATAGTAGTGAAAAGGCTTGAGCCCTTGCCACCAATTCCTAACAGCACATCGCACTTCGTTTTCCCATTGATCTCCCTATGGGCGAATGCTCCCGTGACGTGATAGACGGGCATGATTGCAGTCACACGATCATTACTTTATAGTGGTGTTGAACGTTGGATAAACCAACAGCAAGGATCGTGGTACATAGGATCGTGGAGGAGCGAGAAATGGGTGTTCGTGGTGAGGTGTTTTCGGTGCGCTGCTCCGGTAGTGGTGACAACCGATCCTATTTTTTTAATGTTAAAGAGAATCGCAATGGTGATTTGTTCCTGAATATTGTGGAAAGCAAGAAGCACGGTGGGGACGATTTCGAACGTCACCAAATAGTGGTATTTGCTGAAGATCTGCAGGACTTTCGTGGTTCACTTGAGAAATGTGTAGATTTCATGCGCAATCCGCAGCAAGGTGAAGGCGCGGCCCCCAGTCGTGATCGCGGTTCACGTGAGTACGGCGAGCGCGGTGGAAATGACCGCGGAGGCGACCGAGCTGGGCGTGGCGGATACGGTGGTGGCGAGCGCGGTGGCAGTGCCCGCGGAGGCGACCGAGCTGGACGTCAGTTTGGTGGCGGTGGCGGTGAGCGCGGCGGCAGAGACCGCGGAGGCGACCGCGGTGCACGTGGCGGATACGGTGGTGGCGAACGCGGCGGCAGAGACCGCGGCGGCGACCCAGCAGGAC
>REEM01000161.1 GCA_007695055.1 Spirochaetaceae bacterium
CCTGACTTAATATTCCATTCTTCCGGTGGCAACTCCGAGATCGAGGTTTCACGCATAAAGCGAATATTATCTGCCAGCTTTTCTGACAAGCCTGCCTCAGACATCAAGGGCCGCGCATCCCGGAGAAATTCCCACCCTAACTCAAGATCCCCGGCAACAGGGCGCAACTTGAGCAATGCCTGATGCTCCCACAAACCAGCGGAACTCCGATAGTAGCGTAGTAAGGTTTCGCTTCGATACACAAGTGGACCCGAGTTACCAAAGGGTCTTAGCCGCAAGTCTACACGATAGAGATAGCCGTCGGCCGTGAAGTCACTAAGATCTGCTCGCAGACGCTGCATAACCTTTGAAAAAAGGCGCTCTTCACGATCACTCTGCGCATTTGGTCCTGCTCCCTCCGGGCGATATACTCCAAGAAGGTCGATATCGGAGCTATAGTTTAGCTCGCGTCCGCCAAGCTTGCCGAATGCAAGGACTACAAAATCCTTGCTGCGGTTTTGTTCTGCGGGTGGGCGTTCGAGCCAAATGGCATCTAACAAAAAAGCTACCAGGGTGTCGGCCAGGTTTGAGAGGTCACGACAAACCTCGGAAAGCTCAGCGTGCAAACAAATGTCGCGAGTACCAATCCTCAGTATCTCACGCCGCCGAAAGACGCGGGTTAGGCGCAATCTTTCAGCATGGTCTGCTGCCGTCACGGTGAGTTGGTCCAGCTCCGCTTTGAGCTGCTTACGAGTTCGCGTCACGCCAACCAAAGCAGGATCAGTCACGTAGTCAAAGAAGCTGGGGTTTCGAATCAGTGTTTCCGCCAAGAACTGACTACCGGCAAAAATAGAAACCAATATCTCTAGTCTTTTTGGCTGCTGGAGGAGGCGGTTGAAATGGTCTTTCGGCGATGGTGTCTGTGAAGCAAATCGTTCCCAGTTGTTTAACGCCATGTCTGGGTCAGGACAGTTCTGAAGCGTGTCCCAAGCAAGGATTGATAGCGTCGCAAAGGCGTAACGTTGCTCATCGGTACCAGATAGAGCATCGAGGTTCGCAAGTGCTCGAGCTTCATCTTTAAACTTTGCTTGGCTCAGCACCGTCAGGTACCGCTGGCGTGCAGGTGGCGGGGTAAGTATGAGATCAGCTACCGTTCCTACCGCGTCACGGGGCAGGAGGCGCCCCTCAAGCTGGCTTTCAACAAAAGAGCGTACCGTGGCCGTTTTGGTCTCAAAATCCAAATGAAGTCGTCGTGCTGCACTCAGCTCTTCGCCGGTACTATATCCACAACGGCCCGCCAAATGAGCGTACTCGGGGGAGTCTACAACAGGAAGAAACAAGTCGCGCGCGTTCCCACGCAGCATTCGCAGCCCATTGATCACTGTCCGGAGGAACCTATATGCACTAATGAGGTGGTCGGCCTCGGTAGGGCTGATTGTGCCTGTGTCACTAAGAATGCGCAGAGCTGCATGTATTCCGGGTTGGCGGAGGTCCGGGTTAGACCGCCCGTAACGGATCTGCAGGATCTGCACACTGTATTCTAGATCAACCAGACCGCCTGGACTGAATTTTGCATTAAGACGATCCGGTTCAGACTTTTCTTGAATTTGTAAATGTCGTAAGTCGGCGAGCTCACCAAGATCTATGCTCTCGCCAGCGTACACGAGGTCGTCACGCAGACGTAGCACCTGCCGCCCAAGGGCCGGGTCTCCACAGATAAATCGCATGCGTACGAGTGCAAGCTTCTCATAGCTGTGGGCCTCGTTCCGGTAATAGGTGAGAAACTGTGCCAAACTCGCAGCAACAGGACCAGCATTGCCATGTGGACGTAGCCTGAGATCAATTTGGAAAATACCCTCACGCTTGGTTTGAATGCAGGACACGGCCTCACTAAAAAAGCGCACGAAAAACTCGGTGTTTTCAATAGGATGTGATCCGTCGGTACGCCCTACATCGCTGTAAACGAAAAGCAGCTCAATATCAGAGGCGTAGCCCAGCGCTTCTCCGCCCATTTTACCAAGGCCAAATACCGCGTAAGGTACTTGTATGCCTGCGACGGTGCGCGGAACCCCATATCGTTGTTGAAGCTCAGTCCAAGCAAGTTCCAAAGCAGTCTCTACCACCAGTTCTGCTAAGGCAGTCAGGCGTGAACTCAAGAAGAAGAAATCAAGATCCTTGCGTAAGATGTGATCAAGGTCTATGCGATAGTTTTCCTGATCCTTGAATCGGTTAAGTGCCTGCACTTGAGAGGCATAGTCGTGAGCCTCGTCGAGCTTTGTCTTGAGCTCGGATGCGAGTTGGGCGGGTTCGGTGCTATACATCCGCGCGTCCGAATCACCGGCCAAAAGGGGGATGAGGTTCTCGGATTGGCGGCGTATGAAGTCCTCCCATAAATAGTCACTGGCTCCCAAAAGCCGAGCCAAGTCAGCCAACACCTTGTCATTCAGCAGCAACGGCTTGAGGTTTCCTTGTCTATGCGATTCAAGCACATCGGTGAGAAGGGTCTCAAAACGGAGAAGGGCGGTGTATGGGTCGGGGGCGTGATCCAGAAAGAAGGTGAACTGCTTTGTAAAGAGAGCCGACAGTTTGAGGTGGTCAAGTAATTCGCGGTCCAGGGCCTCTCCGTTCGGACGAGCAAGCAAAAAGCGGTCTTCTATTCGTTGACCATGCGTGTGTATCTCAACCCGTTCAACCGACACATCATGAAGTACAAATGCGGTACTCAAGGCATAGAGAAAGAACGGCGTGTCCTCCGAAACAATGCGTAGCTGCGTTCCACCTTCCGCAGACCGATGATCGGTGACCTCAATAGGATTGAGAGCGGCTTGTTCGGGAACCCGAGTTCGAGCAATAGCCTCGGCAACCATGGAGTTAACTCTTTTCTTGACTTCATCAAACTGGGAACCCTGCGCTATTTGATTGTAGAGCTGTGTAAACTCGAGGGTAAGCTTCTCTTCGAACTCAGCAGCGGTATAGCCATGAAGATGCCCACGAAAGGTATCAAGAATGATACGTCTGGAATTCCGCTCGTCAACAACAGCAAAGCCTCCACCATAACTGCGGCGCCGAAGCCTACGGCGTTTTTCATATGCAGTTTCAGCTTCTTGTGGTGATGTTGTGGGGCTGTACTCCACCGATGTATGTATCTCACCGGAGCTTATGTTGAGACCAAATGCCCCCAGCAGGCCACACAGTAAGGAGAACTCCCCAGGATAGTCGTAGGCAACAATTGTGACTTCATACATTGCCTCGCGCTTGTCTTCATCGTTTTCATCACTATCATCATCTGCGTGGTTTTCGTCGTAGGTATCGCCTGCAACGGAACGGCCAATTTCAGTGACATGTACACATGGCTTTAGTTGAGAAAGAAAACATCCAAGCAATCGGCACCGCAAACGGTGCTCGTCGTAGGTGAATGATCGATAGTAGTAGTCCGGGAATGCACTGAGATAGAACTGCAGGTGCTCTGCAGTTAGGTCTGGTTCATCTCTGTTGAGACGACTAAGGTCCGGGTTTGTAAGTTCCACCGTTTTATAATCGTTGTAATAAAAAAAAAGCGCAAGGGCACCGAGGTACCCTTGCGCCGCTTTCGTCGATCGAAAGCACTCGCGGCCGGTCGTTTAACCGATCGCGTCTGTTCCTTTTTCTCCGCTTCGGATGCGAATGACATCGTCAAGCGGCATCACAAAGATCTTTCCGTCGCCAATTTCGCCGGTGCGAGCCCCACGAACAATAGCGTCGATAGTTGGTTGAACGAAATCAGGATTGACCGCTATTTCAAGGCGCGTCTTCTTGAGAAGATTCACCTCAATTTCAACTCCGCGGTATGACTCGCTATACCCCTTTTGTTGCCCGCATCCCATTGCGTTTGTCACCGACATCTTAAAGATTCCGGCCTTGTATAACTCTTCTTTCACTTCGTTCAGCTTATGCGGCTGAATGTATGCAATAATCAATTTCATCGCTTTTTCCTCCGCGGCTTACATGTTGCTGAAGATCTGGAATCCACTATAGGACTCCATACCGTGTTCGCTAATATCAAGTCCCATAAGCTCTTCGGTTTCAGTAACACGAAGCTTCTTGGCGGCCTTGAGTACACTAAAGAGTGCGAAGGCCGTTCCCATGGTCCAAGCCATTACAGCTACTACACCAATCAACTGTATCACGAGTTGACCGACTCCACCGCCGAAAAACAGTCCCACTACGTCGGGATCATTGACGCCGTTGGCAAAGAGTCCAACTGCAAGGGTACCCCAAATACCACATACACCGTGCACCGAAACCGCACCAACCGGGTCGTCTACGTGGAGCACCTTGTCAATAAACTCGACCGAAGCCACTACCAGAATGCCGCCCAGGAAACCGGTCAATATGGACATACCAGGGCCTATGACCCAGGTACCTGCGGTGATACTTACCAGACCGGCAAGTGCACCGTTGAGTGCCATACTGGGATCCGGCTTTCCGAACCACTTCCAGGAAGTGAACATTGCACCAACAGCACCTGCTGCAGCTGCCAGCGTGGTGGTGACTGCCACATGCGCGATATCGAGATCGGTACCCGACAGGGTACTACCACCGTTAAACCCGTACCAGCCGAACCACAGGATAAATACACCCAATGCAGCAAGCGGAATATTATGGCCTGGAATTGCTTTAACCGAGACCTTGTCGCCCACCTTGGTGTACTTGCCACGTCGAGCTCCAATGACCGCTGCGCCCGCAAACGCGGCCCATGCACCAACGGAGTGAACAACGGTAGAGCCAGCAAAGTCATGAAAGCCCATTTCACCAAGCCAACCGCCGTCGGCCCAGATCCAGTGGCCCGAGACGGGGTAGATCAAGGCGGTAATGACAACACTGTACATGAGATAACCTGCGAACTGTGTCCGTTCGGCCATAGCTCCAGATACGATGGTTGCAGCGGTAGCTGCGAACACTACCTGGAACATCCAGTCGCGATACAGAATATAGTCTGCACCGGCCAGGAAGAACTCGCTGCCGCCGATAAAACCACCAACAGATGCGCCGTACATGAGAGCCCAACCGAATGCCCAGTAGGCTATAGCGCCAACCGAGAAGTCCATAAGGTTCTTCATGATAATATTGCCTGCGTTCTTTGCTCTGGTGAGACCCATCTCCACCATTGCAAAACCCGCCTGCATAAAAAATACCAATGCCGCTGCAACGATCAGCCAAATCATATCAAAGGCTTCGCTGTACAACGCAAGGGTTTCCTCGATCGCCGCCATGTCCTGAGCAAAGGCGCTTCCGCCTCCTAACAGCAGGCCAACAACGACCATAACCGGAACCACTGTCTTTTTCATGGTTCGTAATCCTCCTCGCGAAAATATAGTTGACCAAAGGGTTGCAATAATAATGCCAAGACAATTCCGTCTGATTAAATAAAATATAAAACGTGGAGGTGTATACAATTAGTATTTCATACTATAAAGGATTTGAAACCGAAAGACCGAACGATAGCGTGTTATACAAGACGTTATAATACAATAACGTAGATAAATCTTAAAAAAACGACGTGCGCGTTGTTTGGTGAGTAGTGCTCTGGAAGGATAGAAAGGGCTTAGGGCGGGCTATCCGCGCCCTTTATAGTGCCGTGGGTCGATATCATGCTTGTTAACTCGAAGTCCCATGACGCGTTCGGTGACTCCAAGGAGCCGTGCAGCCTTCGCCATGTTGCCTTTTGTGGACTTCAGGGCATCAAGCAGCAACTCGCGCTCAATGTTACTTAACGACTCATCAAGCGTTCCTCGTAGCCGTGTGTCTGTTGACTCAGCCGACTGCAAAGTTGGTGGTAAATGATGTGAATGAATGACTTCATCTACAGAGAGCAACACCGCGCGCTCAATGCAGTTCTCCAACTCACGCACATTTCCTGGCCAGTGGTAGTTCATGAGGAGATCAATAGCAGGTGTAGAGATACGACGAATGGCCCTGTGGTTCTGGGCGGCATACTTGTCAATAAAGTGGTCGGAAAGCAGCAATATATCGCTCTTGCGATCCCTGAGCGGTGGAATATGTATGGGGAACACGTTGAGTCGGTAGTAGAGATCCTCACGGAAGGTGTTGGTTTCCATGAGTTGTTCAAGATTCCGGTTGGTGGCTGCAATCACTCGTACATTAGTGCGTACGGTCTCATTTCCACCTACGCGTTCAAATTCGCGCTCCTGGAGTACCCGAAGCAGCTTGATTTGTGTGGCCGGTGAAAGGTCTCCTATCTCGTCCAAAAAGATGGTCCCACCGTTTGCCGACTCAAAGCGTCCCTTCCGGCTGGAGATAGCGCCGGTGAAGGCGCCTTTTTCGTGGCCAAATAACTCGCTCTCGATTATGGTTTCGGGTAATGCCGCACAGTTGACTTTGATGAACGGCTTGGTTTCGCGCAGCGAATTATAATGAATAGCATGCGCAACTAGCTCTTTGCCTGTCCCACTTTCGCCTCGTATGAGTACAGTGGCCTCACTCTTAGACACCTGAGCAATCATGTCAAAGACGTTTTGCATTGCCTTAGATTTGCCTATGATATTGGTCGGCTGAAACTTGGCTCGCAGTTCCTCCTGGAGTCGGGTGTTCTCTCGTAGCAGTTGTTCCCGCTCTTCCATTACGCTCTGACGAATTTTCACGGCTTGAGCAATAAGCGAAGCCGCAACCGACAGTACACGAACGTCGTCCCGTAGGGCTGACTCACCAGCGAACTCACGGTCAATGCTAAATGCACCAATGGTTTCGTTGCCAATTTTAATTGGGACGCAAATAAACGAGATATCTTGATACTGTTTGCTCTTCCGGGCTCCGGTTCGGTTCAGAAACTCCGGATCATCTGCTATGCGAGGTATGATAGAGGGAGCGCCGGTCTCAACCACTCGGCCGGTTACGCCCTCGCCTAGACGGTAGCGCCCCTTCTGGCGTTGTGGCTCCGAAAGACCATATGCGGCCTCGATGGATATATCGCCAGTGCGCCGGTTCAGGAGTGTTATAGTACCCCTCAGCATGCCTAATTGGTCTGTTACGGCTTTGAGAACCGGTTGCAACACCTGTTTAATGTCAAGGCTCTGATCCAACAGTTGGCTAATTTCAAAGAGCAGTGACAGCTCTTCAAACTTGCCACGATACTCTACCTCACTCGGCGCATCAGGCATTAACTACACTCCAGCGGTTGTTTGTCATTGCGCTAATGTACACAAGAACGCCTTGTTTGACAATGAGTCCTACCAAAAAGTCGGGTTAAAGCATTACGCCTTCATCAATGTGGTCCTCGAGTACACCTTCGTAAATGATCTTTTCATCACCATCTATACTGACAAACTGCGACTCTTCGAGGGTTTCATAGACGCCAGCAATGTCCGCAATAGCGACAAGACCTCTAATGTCGGTTGTTAGGATATCAAGATCGGCTGGAACCGCTTCCTCAATGACAATGGCGTTCAAACGTGGAAGGAGTTGGCGTAAATTCTCCTGCCAGGTGCGGGTAACCAAAATCTGTCGGTCGCCGAACCCAAGTTTGCTGGCCGCTTCATAGGGATGATCCGCCTTGACAATTTTTCCGGAGACACGCTTGCCGGATCCTTGGTTGCCACGAGCAATAATGTTGCCCATGAAATGCACCTTAATTGTGTTGAGCATGAGTGGCGAATGAACCGGAATACCTGCCGCGGTCACCACCTTGTCTAGTTTCTGTATGTATTTGTGTTTCAGGGCAAGCCGCAGGGCATTCTGGATCATAACCTCGGAGTCACGAACAAAGTCAGAGAGAATAGGAAATATTCCCCAGTTGAGTAGGAGTTGACGCTGTACAATTGCCGAAGTTGTAACCGCTACAATGTTCTGACGGGGTCGATACTTGCTGAGAATGCGCGGACTGTTCCCGTGCAAGGTTGGAGTTACAATTGCTGCTGCGTCAATATCGGTCGCCGTCAGATAGGCAGCCTTGGCAACTGAGTGTCCAATATCGCTGGTGGCCCTATGAAAACTAAAGTACTCGGCACAACGTTCGTGGTATTCATTGGAGTTCTCAACCTCAATTGCAATGCGGTGAAGAGTTTCTACCGAGCGGAGCGGGTACTTTCCACTTGCCGTTTCACCGGAGAGCATTACAGCGTCGGTGCCGTCAAAGATTGCATTCGCAACATCGGTAAGCTCTGCGCGTGTAGGATTGGGGTTGTAGATCATGGAGTCGAGCATTTGAGTGGCGGTGATTACCGGCTTATTCAGCCTATTACACTTGGAAATTATTCTCTTCTGGGCCAGCGGGATCTGTTCGGTTTCCAGCTGAACACCTAAGTCACCACGAGCAATCATAACTCCATTTGATACGCGGATTATCTCGTCGATGTTGTCGAGGCCTTCCTGATCCTCGATTTTGGCAATGATCTGAACGTGGGAGGCGTTCACAGTGGCCAGCAGTTCCTGGATAGTAATGATGTCTTCAGGTTTGCGAATGAACGAGGCTGCTATGAAATCAATTCCTTGTTCCACCCCAAACAAGATGTCGTCACGATCCTTTTCTGTAATGGCAGGTAGTGACGTTTTCACCCCCGGCACGTTGACATTCTTGCGGCTACCAAGCAAGCCACCATTCTCCACAATACAGTGGATCTCAGTTCCTTCTATACGGACAACCCGAATGTCAAGGAGACCGTCGGCAATGAAAATGTGTCCGCCTGGTTTTACTTCCCGCGGTAGGGCGTCGTAACTCACCGAAATTCGGTGTTCATCACCCTCAATTTGTTCGGTCGTCATGATGATCTCGGCACCCTTGTTGAGTGTAACCGTGCCGCCGTCGGCAATCTTGCCAGTTCTAATTTCAGGCCCTTTGGTGTCAAGTAAGATCGCGGCCGGAATGCCGGTCTCTTTTGAGGCCTGCTTTACCATGTCCATGCGTCCCTTCTGTTCGGCATGGTTACCGTGAGAGAAGTTAAGTCTTGCGATGTTAACGCCAGCTTTAATCAGTTCCTTCACCATCTCAAAATCATCGACGGCCGGACCGAGCGTTGCCACTATGCGGGTTTTTCTAAGTCTGTGCATTTCGATATTCCTTTATCCTATTAGGTTCACTTACATATATATACGGTATTTGCTGTTTCGTGTAGGTATCTTACTCGATTTCTTCAATTTTTGGCTCAAGAAGCACACGGTACTCGGCCTCCGAAATGCTTTCCTCTTCCGGCTGTTCTTCTCTCATATCGTCAATGCTGTCCTGAATTGCGGTTAGGCGGTAGCGATGTGTCGTAAGCAGATCGAGGTAAGCAGATTGATGTGTAAGAAGTGCCGTCGACAGTGCATTCTCGGATTGAGTTAGACCAGAAAGGCAGTCAACAAACAGTCGTTCGGTACGCAGTAGCGCGCGTAGGTAGGTCAATTTACCGTGCACCATACCGTGGTCACCCAGACTCATATCGAGTTTCGACAGAGTTTTGTCCAGAAAAATGATGTCGCCGTGGACTTTGGCCGCAAAGAACTCAGGATCAAGCTCTAAGCTCAGAGCCCAATTGACTGCTTTAATGAGCGTTGAAAGATAGAAAAAATCGTCATCGTAATTGACCTGAAGTGACATAGGCGTCGAACCTCCAATTCCCGGTGTCTTGACAGGGTAGATGCCTACATGATACGTTCCCCAGACCTCTTTCCTACATCTACATCGAGGTGTAGGCAAACCGGACCATGAGGAGGATACCACATGAGGACATACGAGGCAATGTGCGTGTTTCGTGCAGAAGACGAGATCTTCAAGCGCGGAAAAGAAGTTGTACGTGAAGAGCTCGTCAAGCTTGGCGCGTCAATAGTAAAGGAAGAAGATATGGGGCAACGAACCTTGGCATACCCCATAGATAAAGCCCACCAGGCCCACTATTTCTATTATGTGGCCGAGATGGAGCCGTCAAAAGCCAACCAAACCGAAGATGCACTGCGACTCAAGACCGAGTTACTGCGTTTCATGATGGTTCGGCGGGACGACTAGTCATGACTGATCTCAATCACGTCGGAATAATTGGGCGACTCACCCGTGACGCAGAGCTCAAGTATACGAACTCTGGGTCGGCGGTCTGCCAGTTCTCGGTTGCAAATAACTATCGCAAGAAGAGCGGTGAGCAGTGGGTTGATGAAGTCAACTACTTCGACGTCGTGCTGTTCGGTAAATCTGCCGAGTCAATCAGTCGCTACCTGAGTAAGGGTAAACAAGTCGGGGTCGAGGGCCAGCTTCGTCAGAATCGCTGGGAACAGGACGGTCAACGCCGAAGTAAGGTTGAGATATTCGCAAGCAACGTGCAGCTGCTCGGAGGACGCACCGAAGGTGGTGGCGGAGAACGCGACCGGAGTTCCGGTTATGCGAGCCCCTCGGGAAGCCAAGGCGGCGCTCCGGAATCATCATCCGGCCCAGCTGATTTCGAGGACGATGTACCGTTCTAATTCTTGGAGGAAATACTATGTCAACTGAAGATACAAACATAACGAATGAAGACCCCACACCTGCGGCTGCTCCTACCGAGGGCGGCGCAGAAGGA
>REEM01000231.1 GCA_007695055.1 Spirochaetaceae bacterium
GCTGGGCGCCTTGAACCGTCTAGAGCCCAGAGCCCAGAGCCTATAGCCCAGAGCCCAGCGACAAGCTGGCACTCCACGCGGGGTGCCAGCCGGATCACTATTCTTAAAGCAGCTTACGCCGTACGATACCGGTTACGAGCTCACCGGCAAACACGACCATAACAATGACAATGAGTACCAACGACACCGTGTTCCATCTGAAGGTATCAATTGCACCCTGAAAAATGAGGCCAATCCCGCCAGCGCCGACCAGTCCGAGTACCGTAGATTCACGGATATTGATATCCCAGCGCAGGATGGTGATTGCCCAGAAGCTAGGGACGATCTGCGGCACAATTGCGTAGGTGATTATGTGTGCGCGAGACGCGCCCGCGGCCTGCATGGCCTCTACCGGGCCCCAGTCTATTTCCTCAATAGCCTCGGCTATCAACTTCCCCAGAAAGCCAATGGAGCGGAATGCAACCGCCATGATTCCGGCCAAGGGTCCCGGGCCAATAATGGCCACGAAAATAAGCGCCCAAATAAGGGTGTCTACCGAGCGAGTGCTCACAATTATAACCCGCGCAAACCACAAGGTGGCTTTGTTGGGGGTTACGGTTTGCGCCCCCAGGTAGGCAACAGGCAGGGCCAACACCACCGCCACAATTGTTCCCAGCACCGCAATATTAATGGACTCTACCAATGCACGTAGTATTGGGTTTAGTTGCACGAAGGACGGAGGAAACATGCGGAACATCATGTCGTTCAGCTGAGCAGGTGCCGTCCATACCCATGGCCAGAAGACATCCACCGTTGAAAGTGCCCAGTAGAGTAGAACTGCGGCCGCGACATAGCCAAAGCTGCGAGCAAGGCGTTCGGCACGACTATATCGCACCCAGTCAAAGTGTTCTCCGGCAGTGAGAGACGGGCTTACGGATTTTGTGTTGTCATTCATTTTGTGAACCTCCGCAAACGACCGCTAACACCCTCTGTTACTAGTATAATACCAATCATGACCAGCAGAATTGCAGATGCAGTGGAGTAGTCATAGCGACCAAAGGCGGTATTGAGGGTACCACCAATGCCGCCAGCCCCGACAATTCCAACAATGGCAGAGGCACGCAGATTAATGTCCAGCTGGTAAATAGAGAGCCCAATAAGCCGCGGCATTATTTGAGGAAGCACTGCGTAGGTGAGCAGGGGGAGGTAGCCAGCTCCGGTGGAGCGAATTCCCTCAACCTGGCCGTACTTGATTTCTTCTATTGCTTCCGCTAGTAGTTTTCCAACAAAGCCCACGGTGTACAGCACCAAGGTGAGGATGCCAGCAAAGGCACCAAAACCAACTGCTGAAACAAAAATAACCGCAAGCACAACCGGGTGGAGACTGCGGGTGACAACTACTATGAGTCTCCCTAGAACGTAGATTGGCTTAATGGCAACGTTTTTTGCGGCCATGAATGCAATAGGAATGCTGAAGAACACACCGACCGCCGTAGCAATAAGCGTCATCTGTATGCTTTCAATAAACCCAGTGGTAATGAGCCTACCTCGGGCTTGGAAGTCCGGCGGGAATGCACCACGGAACATCTGCACCGCCCGGGGTATACCTGCCATGATACGTTGTGGATTTATCTGCACCGTGCTGAGCGCGAAGGCCAGATAGACCAGCGCCAACGCCAGTAGACCGTAGCGAATATATGGCGTCTCTATGAAGTGAGGCCGTCTCCATGTGTAGTGTTCGGGAGCGTTACTCATCGTCTTGCTCCACTGGGGCTACCTTCATTTGCTTTTTCAGGTCGTCCTCATGCCCGGCGTAGATCTTCTCCAGCCAGTCCTCGGTCAGGTCACCTGGATTCCCGTCAAAAATCATGACTCCGTGACGCAACCCCAGAATGCGGTCGGCATAGGTCGTTGCCTGAGGAACGTTGTGCAGGTTGATCAACACCGGCAGGTCCAGCTCGTCGGTAATTCCGGCAATGAGCTCCATAATTCGTTCCGAGGTCTTGGGGTCCAGTGAGGCGGTCGGCTCATCGGCCAGGAGAATTCGGGGATTCTGCATGAGCGCCCGCGCACAGCCTACCCGTTGCCGCTCACCGCCGGAGAGCGCGTCGCAACGCTTGTTGACGTACTGCGACAGTCCCACCCGCTTGAGCAGGGCATAGGCCCGGTCGATATCTTCTTGCTGGAAGCGGCGGAAAACACCGCGGAGCATTCCCACATAACCTAGGCGCCCGGCAAGGACGTTTTCCATTACCGTAAGGCGATCTACCAGGTTATAGGACTGGAAGATCATGCCAATCTGCCTACGGGCATCCTGCAACTGCCTGCCATGGAGCTCCAGGACATTCACGCCGTCGAGCTCAATCTTGCCAGAGTTGGCTGGCACCAGTCGGTTAATGCAGCGAAGTAGGGTGCTTTTGCCAGCACCGGAGGAGCCAATGATTGCGGTAAGCCTCCGCTCATCTGTGGTGAGGTTTAAACCTTTCAGTACGGGCTCACCCTTTCCATAGCTTTTCTTGAGGTCGGTTATCTTAAGCATGTGTGTTGTCACTCCATGAACGATTGTATTGCCGCGCTTTGACAGCCCTTGGCACGTTGCCCGTTGCCCGTGGCGGCACCTGCCCGAACACGCAACAGCGGCGCGATTGCTCGCGCCGCTGCGATGTAAAACTGTTCAGCCGTTTTTGCTACGCGTTCCCACGCAGCGCCAGCCTCATCAAGCGCGTATTAGTCGAGATCCGTGAGTCGATACTGTACGTTGTTCGCCTCTTGGATAGTCCGGATTACCGCCCACGTGTCCTTATAGTTTATGGGGATAAAGCCGTCGACCTGGAACTCATCACCCAAGGCGGTTCCCGCGAACTCGTAAGTTAAGAAGGCCTCGCGGATCTTTTCCTGGAGTTCAGGGGTTAGCCGGTGAGAGAAACCATAGGATGTAGTGGGGAAGGGATCGGTTTCGTAGATAATGCGAATGTCGGCGGGGTCAAACAAACCACGCTCGGCCATGCGGTCTACAACCTCGGACGCAACCGGTGCCGCGTCGTAGTCGCCTGCAACAACGCCCAGGGCGGAGTTTTCATGACTGCCTGAGAACACTGGGTCGTAGTCCACTCCGGGGTACAAACCAACAGTGGGGAACAGAATCATTGGGGCTAGATGTCCCGAGTTGGATGTTGGTGTTACGTGTGCAACCCGCTTACCCTTGAGGTCAGGTAATTCATACAGGTCGCTGTTTGCATGGACATACATCTGCAATGTGTAGCCAAACTGCCCGTCGGCACCACCCATAATGGCAATAGGAACGTATCCAGCCAGGTTGACCGCAAAGGGGGTCGGCCCGGTGGAAATACCGGCAATATGCAGGCGTCCTGCACGCATTGCCTCTACCTGTGCGGTGTAGGAGTTGACGCTGAAAAAGCGCACGTTGCGTCCGGTAATCTCTGCTATGTGGTCCATGAACGGTTGCCACATGTCTTGATAAATTGCCGGGTCCTCTACCGGGGTGTAGGCAAAGATCAAGGTATCTGGGTCCAACCAGAAGCGCTCGTCCTCAGGGAGATCTGCAACAAGGTCACCTTCTCTATCACAGTAAAAAACGTCCATCACCCCGCGTTGTTCCGGGGTACAGTCGGCGGATGAAATTGGCTCAAGTGCCTGCCCGCGTGCGCCTGCTTCTCGCGAGCCTCCAGCGAACGCACCGACTGCTACAATTAGCAGCATGGCCGTTAGAATTGCAATTTTTCCTCTCAAACTATTCATGCAATGCCCTCCATTTTTGGTTCGTCTCCTTTCTTGGAGACCTTTCCCATATGCCACCACACTTCAGTTAGTAATGTGTTAGCATTATGTAAGTATCATAGCAGATCGCACATTTGTCTACGAGAATGTGGGAGACAACTCGACCGGTTGCGGTGTATGCTGCAAGAATAGCCATTACTCTATGACGCATTTCCGCCGACCGGTGTTTAAGGAGACCGCAGTGAGACCACGATTTGAGGCGTTAGGGGGAGTCTTTACCTCCAGAACCAAGTCCCTTCAGCTCGATATGGACCGCTATTTCAGTATGATCGACGAAGGCGCGCTGATGCTACAGGAGGGTATCAAACGGTACCTTGAAGACCGACTAGACGAGTTTGAGCTGAAGTCACACGAGATCAACGTCGTAGAGCATGAAGCCGACAAACTCCGCCGCCAGATCAAACATCGACTGTACTCTGAGATGCTCATTCCGGACTCCCGTGGAGATGTTCTAGGGCTTTTGGAAACGCTTGACAACGTGCTCGACGACACAAAGCACGTAATGACGCAGTTCAGCATTGAGAAACCCCAGATCCCACAGTTTGTCCGCGAGGACTATCGTGAACTTGTCGAAGTGACGGTAAAGGCGGTCCTGGAGTTGACCTTGGCTGTGAGGGCCTTTTTCCGCGCCGTGTATCGTGTCACTGAGCACCTGGACAAGGTGCATTTCTGGGAGCATGAAGCCGACAGGATTGAGCAACGGCTCAAGCGCTCGGTCTTTGCTTCTGAGGAGATAGAGCTCCTCAGTGAACGGGTGCATCTGAGGTACTTTGCGGGGCGTCTGTCTCGAGTGGCCGATCAAGCCGAGGCTGTTGCCGAGCGCCTTGCGGTATACGCTATTAAGCGACACATGTAAGGGCGCGGTATATGGAAGTTGCAGGTCTACTTTTTCTTTCGAGCGGGCTCTACATGGGCTGGTCGCTTGGCGCCAACGACGCGGCCAACATTTTTGGTGCCGCGGTTGGCACGCGCATGATTCCGTTTCGTACCGCAGCGGTTATCTGTGCCGTGTTTATTACTCTGGGTGCGGTCATTAGCGGAGCTGGTGCTGCAGAGGGGCTGAGCAGGCTCGGAGCGGTTAACTCGCTGGCCGGTGCTTTTGTTGTGTCTGGTGCAGCGGCCACGACAGTGATGTGGATGACCCGCGTTGGACTACCGGTTTCCACCACGCAGGCAATTGTTGGCGCTATTGTTGGGTGGAACCTGTACTCAGGGAGTCCTACCGACAGCACGGCTCTGTCACGAATTGTCGGCACCTGGGTTTACGGACCGCTGCTTGGTGCCGGAATTGCCTTCATTTTGTTCTTTGTCATGAGAGCTGTGCTGAGCCGAGTCAAGGTTCATCTTATCACCCTGGACAAGTACACGCGGTTTGCAATGATTATAGCGGGCGCCTTTGGGGCCTATAGCCTTGGTGCGAACAACATGGCAAACGTGGTGGGCGTGTTTGTTCCTGCATCGCCCTTTCGTGACTTCACCGTAATGGGCATTACTATGACCGGAGTTCAACAGCTATTTCTGGTTGGTGGCCTGGCAACAGCGGTTGGCGTTGCAACCTATTCCAAGAAAGTCATGATGACTATCGGGGCAAATCTCTACAAGTTGTCTCCAATCACCGCGATTGTGGTGATAGTCTCTACCGCAACGGTTCTCTTTCTGTTTGCCTCTGAAGGCCTTAAGTTATGGCTGGACTCCAGGGGGCTGCCATCCTTCCCGCTGGTGCCAGTGTCTCAGTCTCAGGCGGCTGTCGGCTCGGTTATTGGAATTAGTTTGGCCAAGGGCGGCCGCAATCTCAATCTGGTACTGCTCCGAAACATTGTCGTTGGATGGGTGATTACCCCAGCCGCGGCCGCGCTCCTGTGCTACGTGGCACTCTTTTTCATGCAGAATGTTTTTATGCAAACCGTGTATCTGTAAGAAGCAAAAAAAGAGTGAGACTTCAGCTGTAGCGCGTTCTTGTATTCCGGTGCCGCTCTGAAAATTGCTCTCGATGCCGCGAGGAAACGAAAGACGCATAAACTCTCTGTCCTCTCCTCGGAGGATTTCGGCATTGTGAGCCTCGAGCACGTGCGAACTTTGCCTGGCTCTCTCTGAAACTTGAGCATGATGGTGTGGAGCAAGAAATAGATCAGCGTGGCTGACAGAAGCGCCGGGTATTTAGAAAGGTTTCTATTATCTCGGGGTTCTTATTGTGTCTAACCGCCAGCATGAGTGCGGTTTCCCCATTGTGGCTTCGGTTGTCAAGATCCGCTCCGGCAAAAAGTAAGGTGTGAATCAGTTCCGGATCCGTGGCGAACTTGGCGGCTGTCATCAACGCAGTCTCACCGCTGTCGGCATCTATGGCACTAACCTGGTACTCCTCTAAGAGATCATGAAGCTCGGGAATGCTCATATCTGCCCATGTTGTAGCAGACATGGCTGGCCATTGTTCTTGAGCCGGACTCGATTGGGAGGTCACCTGGCATGCTGCTACCACGGTAACGGTAGCGGCCACAAGGATGAGCAAACTGATCCAAGGTGCTCGTGTAGATTTCACTGGTGGCCTCCCTTTAGCGGTCTTTGAGTTCAACGCATGGTGGCCCGAAAACTGCGGCCCGTCAATACCGGCTCCTGCACATCGGTGCGGAAGGTATTGGCAAGTCGTACCAAGCTAAGCCGGTGCCTCCTCATAATGCCATGCTGGGGGGATGCAAATTGCAACTATATGCGAACTGCATGGACTTGTATTGCAGTTTGCATACTGCGCCTGCTTGTAGGTCTCACGGCGTGCGAGGTGCTACCTGAGCCCTGCTTACTAAGTCCTTCTGAATCATAGATATAGAAGCTTCTCTGTGGGTTCTGCAGTCATTGCCCTGCTTGGCTTGGTTCTTGCTATTACAGGCCTGGAGGTTCATCATGAAAAAATCGACCTTTCTATCCCTTACCAGCGTTGGGCTCAGTTTCCTGCTTGTGCTACTTCCTGTCGCCGGGCTTAGCGCGCAGAGCGAGACCAGTAGCGAGACTACAACCAGTACCAACGGAGGACGTCTTCCTACTATTGATGAACTGTACCTGGACAGTGAAACCTCCGTTGCCATGCTGCGGGCGCAGCTTCGCACAAATAACCTTAGCCACCAGACTCTGGCACTATCAGCGGTAGAAGAGCAACTGATTCACGGAGCAATAGACCCCGGCGACGAACAGCTGTTTGACGCCTTAGCGTTTGTTATGAACCAAGGAGTTTCAAACTTAAGCTATCAGGGCACCAATCTACCACGGAACTATCACCCCAACGTACGGAATCACGCGGCCAAGATTTTGGGGCTTCTTGGTACTCCAGAGGCACGGACACAACTGGCACGCACCGTAGACATCGACCCTGATCCCTCGGTTCGTGCTCAGGCACTGTATTCACTTGCTCGAATTGGCCAGGACCCAGATGGCTCGGTTACGCGTAGCATAGGCAAGATGATGCTCCGAGAGCACGTGGGCCGTCCTGACCCTGGAGTCATGTACGCAGCCCTGGTGGCAATTGAGAATATTCATCGAAACGCAGATAACCAGATTCACGGAGCGGCAACCGAGATGTTGCTTCAGGTGGCGGTAGGTGATCCGTATACGCGTCTTTTGCGTGCTAAAGCCATGCAGGTGTTGGCCAAAATGTAGAAACTCAGGCGGCACATTGTCTGCGATCATGCAGTGCTGAGCGGTCACATAGTGCTGAACGGGTACCCCTTGCGGGGAGAAATCCAGCACAAAAAAACGGGAAGTCAGCTGGGTGCTGGCGGTAATTTCGCCCATGTTGAGCGCCCATGTCGAATGCTGGTGGAGAGATGACCCATCACATCTCGAAGATGCAGGATGTCAGCGAAGAAAAAGAAATTGGGTCGCTCCGGGAGACGATGGATCACATTATGCGACATCCGGTAAGACGAAGAGACTTAGAGTTCAAACTCCACGACACTCTTTGTTCCGCCATTGATCTCCACTGAGTACGCTCCATTAAGCTGTTCAACCAACATCTGGACAATGCTCAGGCCAAATCCCGTTGAGGTGTCTGCCGTGCCCCCATCATCAAGTCCTACGCCATCATCTTCAATGCTCAGTGTCGCGTGCGTTTCGTTCTTATCCAGTTGGATAACAACTTTTCCATCTTTTCTTCCTGTGAAGGCGTACTTGAAGGTGTTCGTTAGGAGCTCATTTATGATGATGCCAACCGGGATAAGCCTCTGCGAACTGAGAGCAAAATCTGCAAGGCGGGTCTCTATACTTATATTCCTGCGTTCAGCAAACACCGCAACAATGGAGGCGACCAAGCTCTCTACATAGTCCTTAACCGAAAGATCTTGATAGTCGTTACCAATCAACAGCTTGTCATACACAACTCTGATGCTCCGCACGCGGGAGATCGCTTCCTGCAGAGCTGATTGCGCGTGGGGGTTGTCAGTGGAGTCAGCCTGGAGCAACAACAAGCCTTCAACCTGGGCCATGTTGTTTTTTATGCGGTGGTGGACTTCCCTAAGGATGTTCTCTTTCTCAGCCAGCTGGCGCTGGATTTCCTCTTCAGCTTGCTTGCGCTCGGTGATGTCTTCAACTATCGCCATGACGATGAATTCATTCCCAAAGCGAACCGTACCGGTTGATAAACGGACGGGGACAACAGCTCCGTCTTTCCTTCTGTGTTCCGCTTCAAAAGATCGCCGTTCTCCCACTCGTGACTGCTGCCATACACGCTTCGTATCAGCTTCAGATAAATTGATAGTCTCCTTGCCAGTCACATGAATATCAAAAACACTGAGCTGCAAGAGTTCATTTTTCGAATATCCGGTTTGCTCACATGTTGCTTGATTGACATCGATTATCTTTCCCTCGAAGTCATGGATATATATTGCGTCCACTGCTTGGTCGAAAAGAGACGAATACTTCTCCTCGCTCTCCCGCAACCTGTCCTCGGCCAGTTTCCGCTCAGTGATGTCGCGGAAAAACACAACAATTCTATCTTCCTCTCCACCAAGAAATGAGGCTGAGACCTCCACGTCAAACGGAGTTCCGTCTTTGCGCCAGTTCTGAGCATGAAAAAGCGCGTGCCCGTGGGACTTGATTCGTTGGAACCGTTCCGCGGTAAGCTCAGGGTCTTCCTCAACAGCTATATTCGGTATTGATAGCTGCAAAAGCTCCGCCCGGCTATACCCTCACATCTCACAGTAGGCGTCGTTCACATCCAGAAAGTTTCCGTTCATGTCTATAACTGCGAATCCATCTTGGGTTGTTCTCAAGATTGACCGCAGATAGTTTACGGTGTCTCGTGTATTGATCCTCTTGGCAGGCTCTTCTGACAAGACCTCCGTATATACAATTAGGCCACCAATAGTATTGTCAGCTTCGTACCACGGACGACACTCCCACCGTGTCCACGCAACGGTTCCGTCGTCGCGCTTGTACGGTTCATCCTCCCCAGTAGACGACTCGCCACGGAGGGCCCGTTGGTGCGCGTCGCGGAACTTCTGTGGCAGATCCGGAAAGACCTCGTAGTGGTGTTTTCCAATGATGTTGCGGTCTTTGACGTGGAACTGGTCAAGATACTGCTTGCTTACATATATGTAGTTGAGGTCTTTATCATGAATGGCAACGGCACTGCGGTTATGCTCAATGACATATCTCATTAAGTCGCGGGAGTGCAGGAGTGCGGCTTCGTGTTGTCGCTCTTGCATTCGGGCTTCAAACAACTTGAACGCCATCTTAATAGAGGCATCAAGCAATGTGATGCCGGAGTTCTTCACTACATAGCCGTAGGAAGTAATCTTCTCGGTCTTCTCAACGACTTCCTGCTCGGTATGAGAGGAGAGAAAAACGACAGGAATCTCTATCTCGTTTAGAATCTGGCGAGCAGCTTCGGTGCCATCAATGCCCTCACCCAGGTCAATATCCATGAGTATGAGGTCAGGTCGTGAATCAGTATTAAGGGCGTGTGCAACTGCAGCCTCACCGGTGCGGAGGTGCTCAACCGAATAGCCGCGCACTGATAGTTCCTGCTTCTCAGCCATGGCAATGAGCACTTCATCTTCAACAAGAAGAACAGTCTTTTTGCTTCTCTCGTTCATGCACCAGTCCTTTTTTCAGTCTGGTAGCATTGTACTCCGTATTTCTAGTGGTGCGAGATTCTTTTCAGGGTTCTGCTCTCCGGCAATCTATGAGGCGTCATTGAACACTCACCACCACCTAAAGATCCAGGTCGATGTTGTCACTGTGGCCATTGTCCTTTGCGGAATACATGAACTACTTGGCGCTACGAATTTTGCTATAATTTCCGTTTGAACAAGCAGCAGAGCCAAAAACCTTGTAATAACAGGTGGAGGTAATGCTACATGCAAACACTACTCTCACCTGGTTCTGCTCCTGAACCCCTCATCTCACTCACCTCAGACATGGTGTTCAAAGCCGTGTTTGGCTCTCCCGGCAGCGAAGACGTTTTGGGCGCTCTGCTCAGCGCCGTGCGGCAGGACTACGGCTTCCCGGAGGTGACCGAGCTTGAGATCACCAACCCCTTTAACCTGCAGAGCTTTCGCACGGACAAGCTCTCGGTGGTGGATGCGCGTGAGCGTAGCTCGCCTGAGTTTGTGTACAATGACCACCTATCTTTGCACCTCCTTGAGCTTCCGGGTTTTGGGCCTCGAGCGCGGGGATCGCGCACCGCCAGCGCTACCGCTTTCGAGGACACGCAGTTTCCCTCGA
>REEM01000153.1 GCA_007695055.1 Spirochaetaceae bacterium
CAAGTGAGGCCCAGATCGTGCCGAAGATCGGCCCGAATACAATACCACCTACGATACCAAAGGGTGCACCAGGCAGGAAGAAGATACAGGCCGCAATGAACAGCAGCATGTACACAACAGGGCCCAGGAGGCCAAAGCCTTCAATCCACATCTGCAGCTCGCCAATGCGATCCATGCTAATGAGGGTGTGGAGGTTAAAGTACCAGAGCCAGAAGATTGCAAGCACAATACCAAGGCCAATTCCAACCTTGGAAAGCTTGCTCTTCTTACCTTGCTTAACCGCACGGAGGTGAAGCAGGACAAGTGCCGCAATGGCCGCAGCAAGAACGCCCGATACAATGTACAGGAAGTAGCTGGTTACAGGAAGTTCACGGTAGTAGCTCCACTCAATCCATGAGCCGTCGTAGTTGCTTGCGTTCGGGTAGCCAAGCAGGTCGGCAAGCACGGTGGTTGTCATGGACGAACGAACGCCTGACTGACAGTACGCGAGTATTGTCTTGTCCGGGGTGATACCAGCGGCTTCATACAGTGCCCGAAGCTCCTCGACCGAGCGCATTCCCCCGTCAGTGAAGTTATCAGTGAAGTTCACATGCACCGCACCGGGGATATGACCCTTGCGGAAAGCACCGTCGTACTGAGCTATACCCCACCACTCTTCGGGAGTACGAGTATCCAGAATGATTACGTTCGGGTCGTTCATGGCCCGCTCGTAGTCAGCCCGGGTTCCAAGACGTGATTCGTCAATTGCACCGGAGGGCGTGTAGCTTACAGGAGTTACTTCTGGAGCATCTGTGCTCACAGGAAGACCGGCTGCTCGCCAAGCGGGGAAGTTTCCGTCAAGAATGTGGACTTTGTCCCGGCTGTGCCCGTACATGGTAATAAGCCAGCTAAAACGGAAGGCATCATGTCCATTTCCATGCGTATAGACAATAATCCGACTGTCGGAAGTAGCACCGAGACTTCCAAGGAGTTCATACACCTTCTCAGGACTACCACGCATGCCACGGAACTCGTACTCACCGCTGCTTGCACCATACATTGGACGCCAGATATTCACCGCACCGGGAATGTGACCGTCGTTGTACTGGCCTGATTGTCGAACGTCTACAATGACAAGATCGTCCTCAGTGTCAATCAAGTGCTGCACACGGGCAGCGCTGATCAGAACATCTGAGTTGTTGTACTCAAGATACTTCGGCTCAATATCAAAGCCGAATGCCCCAACCGCAATAAACGTTGCCAAGGCAACTGCGATAACCTTAACCTTATGCATCTGTATATCCTCCGTAAAAATAAACGCACGCTTCGGTGCGCTTTATGCTCAATTTCAATTACGCGAGCGCGCGTTCTATTGCCTTCTTTGCTTTCCGTCTGTTTTTCCAGGCGTCTATGGTGCTGCCAGCCCCGGGGAAAACCGAGTCAGTATTCCACGGACCACCGAAGACCAAGTCCAGGATGTGCAAGGACTGCTTGCCACCCATTACCATTGACATCCGGCAGGCTGCACAGTAGGTAACCATGTGGTCGGTCTTAACCTCGGCTGTACGGTTGCTCATGATCCGCTTGGAAAGGTCCGGGTTCGCAAGCAGAACCATTCCCCCAAATCCGCAACACATAGAGTCCTTCTTGGTATGAGGCGGCTCTTCATAGGAGTAGCCAAGTTGGTCCATGATCCAGCGGATGCCCTCGTGTATCTCATACTCATGTCGTGTTGAGCAGGAGTCATGAATGGTGAACCTAAGATCACTACCTTTGCCTATTCCTACGGCTTCATCCGGAAGTCCAATCTCAGGCAGAATTGTCCACAAGGACCGCGTGTTGAGGTTGGGACTGCACTCATTGAAGGTCAGGTAGCACGACTGGCAGGCAACAATTACTTCCTTCGCGCCTAAACTTTCAATCTGTGTGGTAACGCTCGTATAGCGCTTATTGAACTTATCTGCTTGGCCCAAGGCTTTGGTTGGTTTGCCACAGCAGGTCAACAGCGCCCCGGTACCCGGCATGCGCTCCTGGAGGTGCAAGAGTGTCTTCTGCACCGCTACTGGGTTGTAGGAAGAAAGGCTACAGCCCGGAAAGAAAACTCGTTCAGTATTAGACATTACTCTACTCCCTTATTTGATTGGGTCTGGATATTGGCTTCTTGATTTGGCAAGATTTCGCTCTTGCTGTTCCTCGCAGGCTGAGCCTTGGCTGGCTTGACGGTAGTGAAGAACTTCGAGAATCCCAAAAGCTGGTGCATGTTAATTGCTTTGTGGCCCTTCATTGGAGAAGCACCCTTGTTCGCGAGCACCATCTCTTTTCGCATACCCATGAATACGCTCTTGAGCTCAAGATCCTTGGGGCAGACAAGCGTACAGGTGCTACACAAGGTACATGAGTAGGGAATGATAGCTTCAAGAGAACCAGCCTCAAGCGCGCTCTTAAAGAGTGACTTTGGACAGTTGGCATACTCCTGCAGCATGAGGCATTCCTTCACGCACAGTCGGCATTCGCACACCAGACAGCGTGAGGCCTCTTCAAAGGCCTGAGCCTCGCTGTAACCGAGGTCAACCTCGACGAAGGACTTAACTCTCACCGCAGGATCAAGCTTGTTGGTTTCCTTGCGTTCCGGATTTGTGTCGGAAGCTGGGATTTCTGTCTCTAGCTGGGTCTTGTAGGCGCGTTCCTTGTCGCGATTAGCTCGCAGATCAAGTCTGTTGAGAAAACGGTGAACCGACTCGGCAGCAATTCTTCCTTCTGCCATTGCCTCAACCGCTATAACCGACTTACCGGTTGCATCACCAGTAGCAAAAACCTTGCGGACACTTGTCTGCAGAGTCTTGTCATCTACCACAAAGTGACCGCCTCGGCTGACCTCAAGTGGTGCAGCAAACTCGCTTTCAACACCTTGGCCTACCGCGAATATCACCATGTCGGTTTCAAACTCAGAGAGCTGTTGCTCGTCGTAGATCGGGTTAAAACGACCCTTCGCGTCAAAAACCTGAATGCACTTCTTGAGTCGAATGCGCTCAACGCGCTCGTTACCCTCAAATGCAATCGTTCCCGAACCGCTGTGCAGGTATACCTGCTCTTCTAAGGCTTCTTCAACTTCCCAGTTGTGAGCGGCCATCTCATTGATGTCGCGCTCTAGACATACAAGGTGAACCTCTGCAGCACCAAGACGAACAGCGGTGCGCGCAGCGTCCAGGGCGACATTCCCACCACCAATGACGGTGACCTTTTTGCCAAAGCCTTCATAAGCTCCGCTGATACTCACGTCACGGAGGAAGTCAGTAGCAAGCACGACGCCTGGCAGATCATTACCGGGTAACGGCAGCTTGAAGCTCTTGTGCGCGCCAATGGCTAAAACAACACTGTCGTACTCATCAAGAATCTCTTGAAACTTAATGTCCTTTCCAATCTCGACGCCCATTTCAAAATGCACACCAAGTTTCTGGAGCAATGCATACTCATCGTTGATCACGTTGCGCGGGAGACGATACGAAGGAATACCAACATAGAGCATGCCTCCGACAACCGGCAGCTTCTCAAATATCGTGACTTGATATCCCTTTCGGCGTAAGTCAAGCGCAGCCTGCGCCCCAGCAGGGCCTGAACCGACAACCGCAACCTTTTCAGATCGATCTGGCTCACAGGTCAAGTCCCAGTCGGATTCATCGTCATAGTTGTCACCGACGAAACGCTTGAGAGCCGCAATTGATATTGGATTACCGAGTTCGTTGCGCTTACACACGTCCTCGCAAGGGTGCGCGCACACGCGGCCCAATGTACGAGGCAGAAACAACTGCTCCCGGATAAGTTTGATTGCTTCTTTATATTTGCCTTCACCAATGAGGTTGACATACGCCTTGGCGTCGGTATGCATTGGACACCCACTATGGCAGTACGCCGGTTGGTCGCCCATGCAGTCCTCAATGACGGTTAACATTTTCTGAACAGTATCAGCCTTCATATACGTTACTCCTTTCATTAGTCCGATCTCAGTCGATATGCATTAACGTTATATTTTTATCGATATTACTTGGTTTATAGCACAAGTTGCCCAACTCGGCAAGTGTTTTGGTAAAGAAAACCAAAAAAAACTTTCCATAGTTGTGAACTTGTTTTCTGTCAGGAACTGAAACGATTTACGCAATTGTTGAGCCATGGTGAGCGCACGGTGTGAAACGTGTAAACCTGGTACACAAACTATGAATGGATTGGTGCAAGCAAATGCAAGCACCATATGTATCTACACATACCGAATCAGACAGAAACACCTTGACATGAGGGGAATCTCGGCCCACAAAAGAGTAAGCCGTGAGCACGAAAAGTGAGAGTTGCTCGTTGGGAGGACGCCGCCTTGCGGAGACTCACGACAACACCACACAGAACCACACAAGAGGGAGTGAATGATGAGCAAGATCGTGTTTTGGAATGCTGCAAAAATCAACTTCGACAAGAATCTTGATTTCGGATCAATGGAGACATTAGGCGAGTTCGTTGCACATGAGGACAGCGGCGAAGATCAACTGGTGAAACGAGCCCAGGGTGCCGATGCGGTCATTACCAAGGAGATTCCCATTGGAGCCGACATCATTAAGGAGCTGCCGGACAGCGTTAAGCTCATTTGTGAGGCTGGTACCGGGTTCAATAACGTTGACCTTGAGGCTGCACGCGAACGTGGAATTGCGGTGTGCAATGTGCCGGGGTACAGCACCACCGGTGTAGCACAGCTCGCCGTCACCTACATGCTGAACTTCTGTTCATCTATGTCACTTCAACAACTCATGATCGATCGGGGTAACTTTAACAACTTCTCCAGACACTTAATGGTGCCGCTGTTCGAGATTCAGGAAAAGACCTTGGGTATTGTTGGTTTTGGGGCCATAGGTCGGCAGGTCGCGCGTGTGGCAAGCGCACTCAAAATGAAAATTCTGGTGTTTGATCCCATGCAGAAGCCCGAGCCCGGCATTGATGTTGAGTTTGTGGAACTGGAGGATATCTTTGCTCAGGTCGATTTCCTCACCTTGCACTGTCCACTGACTCCACAGACAAAGCACCTGATCAACGCCGAGCGCCTCAAGCGGATGAAGAGCACCGCCTATGTGATCAACACCTCGCGGGGTCCGCTGGTCAACGAGGCTGAGTTATTTGCCGCACTCAAGGCTGGCGAAATTGCCGGGGCAGGGCTTGATGTACAAGAGGTTGAGCCTGCGACACCGGACAACCCGCTTTTTGGCTTAGAGACCGTGTTCATGACACCACACATCGGGTGGAAAACCATTGAGTCTCGCCAACGCTTGGTAGAACTCATGGCCCAGAACATTGCATCTTTCTTTAATGGGAAGCCCATTAACGTTGTTAGCTGACTGAAGTTGACCGAAAGAGGAACTCCTGTCGGCGCCCAGCACCACTACCTGAGCGCCGACATCCCCCCATCTATTGCTATGACCTGACCGGTGATCCAAGCTGCATTGGGTGACAACAAGTGGACGCCTGTGCTGGCCGTCTCCTTGGGGTTACCCACCCGCTTAAGAGGGTGTCGCTCTGCCGAGGCTTCACGCTTCTTATCATCTGCAAGCAATCCGGCAGCCAGAGGGGTGTCGGTAAGCGAAGGAGCAATAGCATTGAAGCGAATGTTCTTAGGGGCATACTCGGCAGCGAGTGAGCGCACCAGACCCTCCACCGCGCCTTTGGCAGCCGCAATAGAGGCATGAAAGGGCAACCCTACCCGGACTGCTACCGTGCTAAACAGCAGAACCGACGCCCCACCATCTGCTCCGGCCGCACTCAGCGCTTTTATGCAGTGCTGCAACACGCGAACAGCCCCAAGCAGATTGAGTTCAAGATCCTGCTCAAAAGCCTCTAATTTGAGTCGAGGAAACGATCCAAGGTTAATGCTTCCGGGGCAGTACGCAAGACCGTGAAGCTTGCCCTCAATCGTCGGTAGATCATTGTTGTGATCAAGGATATCAACCTGGGAGTAACGAAGCTTTGAGCTAGTGTTTTCAGGTTCGGTACGGCTCCAGCATATGACCTCGGCTCCCGCCTCAGTTAGCTGAGTCACCAGCTCTGCTCCAATACCATGAGAGCCACCCACAACTAAGTAGGTCTTGTCTTTGAGATTCATTCTTGCCTCCAGGAGTCGTAAACGTACTACTTGTAGGCAGGTAGAGGCTACTTTTGATAACGCCGCATGAAGGCGCGGTCAATGCGGTCTTTCACCACAAAGGCGGCACGCCCGCTGAGTGTCCAGGAGCCTTTGTACAACAAGCCGCAGCCATACCCGAGGTTGAAACCAGCCAGATATGGGCCGGTTGCTGAAAAGGGACTCAGTGGCGCACTGTCATACAACTGAGTGTCGGCGCGCGCCGCAGCCGCCATGAGATTTGCCATGAGCACCGCTTGCTGTCTCACCGCGTATACGCCTACCCTGTCCAGCGGCTGCTCGGCGAAGTAGGCGCAGTCACCCACAGCAAATACCCTGCTACTACTCTGGGAGCGGAGGTAGCGGTCCACGCGCACCGAACCGTCGGGGGCCAAGGCCAGGTCAAAGCTACGGAGAACCTGGGGCGGCCTAAGACCGGTAGCAATCACCACAATGTCGCCGGGAACCTCGGCTGCCTGCACCTTCATGCCACCAAAAAATGAAACGCCAATCCGTGCAAGGTGCCGCTCCACGTACTCACGCCTGCGCCCAGTCAGACCGGCTGGCGCAGCATTCGAAGAAAACAGATTCACCACACTACGCTGAGGCCCAAACTTCGACAGCAAGTTCGTAGCATTAGCAGCAATTTCAAGCCCGGCTGCCCCTGCGCCAACTACCGAGACTTCACAGCCGTCCAGGTCGCGACAGCGGCGTTCAATTTCACCCCGCAAGGCGGACAGTTCACGAATAGGTTTTGCCATGTACACCCTGCGCCCGGCAGCACTGTCCGGCAGCCTATCCACAGGTTCACTGCCAAGATTGAGCGACAGAAGGTCATAGTCACATACCGCCCCAGATGCCAGGGTGAGCACCCTCGCGCTAATATCACAGCTGACAATCCGGTCAGGGATATACCTCGCTCCGGCACGTCTCGCCAGTGCGGCAGCAGGCAGCACAATATCGGGCTCGGAGTAGATCCCGGACAACAGCCCCGGACCCATTCCTGAGTAGGCATGGTAAGGCTCTGGCGAAACAAGCGTGAGCTCGTGCCCAGCCCGTGTCAACTCAGAGCCGCAGCGCAGCAGTTCAATATGGGTATGCCCGGCCCCAGCAAGGACAATGTGCATTCCTGTGTCTCCCAGGACTCCACCGAGTCGTCGTACCCTGCACTCTACCGCATATCCGGCCTTCCGGCAAAACAACATAGTGCAAAACTACAATGTCCGTTGAAATCTTTTCTCTGTCCGAGGTACACTCGCGCACAGCACAGGGGGAAGACATGAGTTTGTGGCAGTCGGTGTGGCTTGGTATCGTACAAGGGGTCAGTGAGTTTATTCCTATCAGCAGCTCGGGACATTTGGTGGTCATGCGCGCGGTGATGGGGATTGGCGAAATCCCTTTGCTGTACGATATCGTGCTTCATATTGCCACATTGATTGTGGTCGTGGTGTTTTTCCGAGCCCGGATACTCCAGATGTTAGCTTCAATATACCGTTTCGCTCTTCGCTCCCACGGCGTTGATGACGCAGAGAACCTCAAGCTCACGGTTTTGGTGCTCATTGCTACCGTCCTGACCGCAGGCATAGGGCTGACCATTAGCCGCCTTGATCTGCATCTCTTCCCCAAACTTGTGTCATTCATGTTTCTTGTCACAGCGGCTCTCTTAATCTCGGCTCGATTCAGTCGCGGAACGCTTGACTACTCAGGAATTGGCAAGCGCCACTCCATTTTTATTGGCATTGTGCAAGGTCTCGCGGTCATTCCCGGGATATCGCGTTCCGGCAGCACTATTGCTGCGGCCCTTCATAGTGGCGTCGCACGAAAGCAGGCCGGTGAGTTCTCGTTCTTGATCTCGGTACCGGCAATACTTGGCGCACTCATTCTGGAAATGCGTCACTTTGGCGATTTGGGTGCGGCGGTAAGCCCCGGTGCCATGACTGCCGGGTTTGTAGCCTCGCTGGTATTCGGGTTTCTGTCCCTCTCCTTGCTGGTGAGGCTTATTCGCGGTGGTAAGCTCTGGGTGTTTAGTCTATACCTCATTCCGCTGGGAGTGTGGGGACTGCTGGCCCTGTGACGGCTGACGACCACAAGGCAACCGCATCGTAGATCCCATGTGCCAACATCGGCACCAAAATATTCCCGCTCAGTAGGTAAATGACGCCCAGATACAAACTGAACACAAAGGCAAACACTACATAAGCCTTGCTGAGAAAGTGCAAGAGCCCAAACACTATCGATGTCGCAATCAGGGCCGGAACCACGCCAAACTGCAGTGCCAACAAGGGCTGGAGCAAACCACGGAATAGAAGCTCCTCACCAAAACCGGCTGCCGCAGCAATGAGCAGGACTCGCGGCCAGGTGAGCGGAGAGAGAAACTCCCGCACCATGGTGCGGGCGGACTCAACAAGGTGGCGAACTCCGGGCAGACGTGAGCGGCGCATAGAGGCCAGTGCAAGTACCGGTGGAATGGCTGTGAGCGCCCCAAGACCGAATTCCGCTCCACCAAAGCGAATGCCAGATAGTGGGTTGTGTCCAACGGCCAGCCCAATTCCAAGTGCCACCAGACCCAAACCGGCTTCAAGCAGTGTTACCTTATAAAAGATCCCTGTGTTAGCAAGCATTGTTGACTTTTGCGCTCATGTATACGTACCTTCTCAGCATGAAAACTATATTGAAAATTGGACTTAGTTTAGCCCTTGCCGTCGCTTTTGTAATCCCCCTGTCAGCCCGAACAGTAGATGCCACCGGCGGAAGCGGTGTAAAAGAGATTGCCGTATCTAGTCGTGGGCTTGCCTATGATGTCTCTGAGATCCGCGTCAATGTTGGTGACACTGTCCGGGTAACCTACACCAACGGTGGTGGCCGGCATGACTGGGTTGTTGACGAGTTTGAAGGTGCACAAACCGACGTCATTCGCGCAGGCCAATCCCAAACAGTTGAGTTTGTTGCCGACAGAGCTGGTTCTTTTGAGTTCTACTGCAGCGTCCCTGGACATAGACAAGCCGGAATGTTCGGCAAGTTTATTGTTGTCGAGTAAACAGGCTGAGCGGTAGCGGCCTGGCTTGCTGGCCATTTCCGCTGCTGCATAGCAGCACACACACCCCCGGCCTTTCGGGAACATGTGGGTCCTCCGTCCCGCGTGTTCCCATTCTTTCAAGGCAATCTTTGTTGACTCCCTGTTGAAGCTAAGATACTCTGGAGAGGTAATCCGTATACAGCAATTGTGGTTTAGGGAACTCGGTGAAAATCCGAGACAGTCCCCGCTACTGTGTTCGGCGAGAACGTCGGCAACCGCCACCGCTTAGGGAAGGCGCCGACGAACTATGACCCGAGAGTCAGGAGACCTGCCCATTTGCTAATTTTTCTATACGGCCTCGGAGGAAGGCTTGGTAGGCGAGATCTCTTCGTTTCCCACATACTCGCGCTCCTTGACCACCCTCGAGTGGATACAGGGAGGCTCCCCCAAAATCTCAATCAAACGTTAGTCTATTTCACCACGTGAGGAAGAACGGAAACCCGTGAAAATCGGGTGCGGGCGTGCCGCCGTGTTCGGATTCGAGGCTCCTTATAATGTCACTGTCTCTACGCGAGATGGGAAGGCAAGGAGCTGAATATCCGTCAGCCGGAAGACGATTCCTCTCATTAACTTGGACCACTTTGTGTGGCCATGTCTCTCACGCTCAGAGGAGTTTTTTGTATATGAATTTTCGATATAGTACTATGTGTGCGGCAGCCCTTTTTCTGCTGCACACACCCTTCGGTTTTGCGCAAGCACCTGAGACCGAGACTGTCACCGAAAACGACGACCATGTCATAGAGGTTGTCGTCACCGCCGACCGCGTAGCAACCGACCTGCTCTCCACCGCGGCCCATGTATCTATCATCACCGCCGAACAAATTCGCGAATCCGGCGCCACCAACCTGGTTCAGCTGCTTGATCGCCAACCCGGCGTCAACTTCCGCTCCTTCTCCAACGAGGCCCAGGCCCAGGTGGATATGCGGGGCTTTGGTGAAGGCTCAGCAGCCCGTGTACTGGTGCTTGTCGATGGACGGCGCCAGAACAACCCGGACCTGTCAGGAGTGAACTGGCTGGGTGTCCCCATTGATGCAATTGAGCGGGTGGAAGTCCTCCGAGGTAGCGCGAGCGCCCTCTATGGTAACCACGCCGTTGGTGGTGTTATCAACATTATTACCAAGACACCGGACCGGCCCTTGGAGGTAACGGCATTTGGCTCCTTAGGGACATTCGGCGACGCATTCACCCGCCAAGGACGACTTGGCATTCTGC
>REEM01000175.1 GCA_007695055.1 Spirochaetaceae bacterium
AATGACCTTGTTATTGCTGCTCCCACTTTTCTGGTTTGCTTCCTGGGTGTCCCGTCTTACCCGCCAAACAGCCGAGAGCGCTCTGTTTGCCCGAATGTCCATGGATGCGGCACAGCGTTTTTCTTTTGCCTCCTTACTGCGCTATGCGGTGATGGGTTTGGTGATCATTATAGGGCTGTCTCTGCTCGGGATTAACCTCTCCTCAATTGCCGTTGTCTTTGGTGTTTTCGGTATTGGTATTGGTTTTGGTCTTCAGCATGTGGTTGCAAACTTCTTCTCGGGAATGATCATTATCTTCACGCGCCCAATCAAAGAGGGTGACCGTATACAGATCAACGAGTTTGAAGGCACGGTTGAGAGCATTCGTGTAGTCGCAACCGTGGTGAACACCATTGCAAACGAGACGCTCATTATCCCTAACTCCTACATCGTCAACAACGCTATGCATAACTACTCCTTTGACGACCGCCGCATTGTGGTGAGGAATCCGGTACAGGTGGCCTACAGCGCAGATCTGGACAAGGCAATGGAGGTCATGTTGCAGATTGGGGACGAATGTCTCTACAGGGTTCCGGGCAAGGAGCCCTTGGTACGGGTGCGTAGTTTTGACGACTCCGGCATTACCCTTATGCTGCTGACCTGGATACAGGATACACAGGATAAGTACGCATCTATGTCATGGATTAATCTTGAGATATGGCGACGATTTCGGGCACAGGGTGTTGAAATACCGTTTCCACAGCGCGACCTACACATCCGCAGCTCCAATGTGGATTTCAGGGAGCCGCAGGTGTCACCCTCGGCACCGCAGGCGGCACATCCGCCTGCCGAACCGCTAGATTAAGAGCTGGCCGTGGGAGCTGGAGCTGCGTGGCGGTCAAGTATTTCTTGAACGGTGAGGTTTCCAAAGAACTGCATAATATGCTCGGCCGCATCGGCCCAGATTGCGTGTACATGGCAGAAGGGTAGGCGGTCACACTCTTTGGGGTCGCCGTTTGCACTTTTCAGGCTTGCCATGCTGTCGGCACAACTTGCACAGGGAGTTATGTCCAGACGTTCACCTACAGCCTCAAAAATTGCCTGTGCCGTGATTTCTTCCGGCCTCTTAGCTAAGAGGAACCCTCCACCGGGGCCACGAACTGAACTGATCACGCCCGCTTTCTTGAGCTTAAAGAAAATTTGCTCAAGAAACTCCGGTGAAATGTTCTCCATTGCCGCAATATCCTTGATAGGAGTGGGCTTCTCTGTGTTCTGCATTGCGAGCCGTGTAAGAGCGCGCAGCGCATATCTTCCTTTTGTCGTTACTCTCATAGTTTTCTACCTAGCCTATAATAGGCACTCATGCCATGCATTCCGGATTTGGAAGGTCATATTTACTCAATTATACACGATCCAAGACAGGCGTCAAGTTTATTGATAAGAAAATAACCAAATTTCTCGAGAAGCCCTTTGTTAGGTATCTATAATGTTCTCAGAAATGCACCTATTCGTTGACGCGCTCTACGTACTCCGCGGTCTCGGTGTTGACGAGGATTTTCTCACCAGCCTTAATAAATATGGGTACCTTCACTGACATACCGGTTTCAATCACCACAATTTTTGTGGCTCCAGTGACGGTGTCGCCCTTTATGGCATCCTCGGCCTCTGTGACCTCAAACGCCATCTTCATTGGAAGTACAATATCAATTGCGTCTTGCTCCCACATCTTAATTCGGTAGGTCTCACCTTCCCTCATAAAGCGGCCCTTTTGCTCAAGGCCCTCCTTGGGAATGACATACTGCTCGTAGCTCTCCGAGTCCATGACGTGATACCCGGCATCGTCTTCATACAGAAACTGCGCGTCCTTATCAAACACATCGGCGGTCTCTACCGAGTCGGCGGTCTTGAGTGTTTCTCTAAGGGTTGAGCCGGTTCGTAGGTTCTTAAGTTTGAGTTTTACGAAGGCTGAGCCTTTGCCCGGGTTCACGAAATCTCGTTCGGTTACAAGGTAGGGCTGATCCTTCATTAAAAGGCATTGGCCTTTTTCAATTGCACCTGCTTTGATCATAGGTAAAACGTATCCTTATTGTGAAAATGCGCTGCTAACTTAGCGTGGGAAAAGTGTATCAGAAAGTGAAAAGAAGATCACCTCGTTCATGCGTTTTCTTCCGGTTAATGCCATCATGAGGCGGTCCACGCCCATGGCTCCGCCCGAGCACCTCGGGTAGGGCTGTTCAAAAACTGCCGGGAAATCCGGTGGTACCGCATGTTCGCTACGGCCCATGCTGCGCTTCTTCTGCTGTTCGCGCGCAAAAAACTCACGAATCTGACCTGGGTCGATCTCTTCGCTGTAGCAGTTCACCAACTCAAGTCCAGCAAGATAGAGCTCCCAACGTTCAACGGTTTGATACTCTAAGCCGCCCGCCGCGGTGTCAGGAGACGGGAAGCCGCCAGCCGCGTTGGCGCCACTGGGCGTCGCCAGGGTGGAAACTCGGGCAGGATAGTCAATGAGGGCCACCGGCCGGTCGGCTGGAAGGTGGGGCTCAACCATGTCCAGCATCAGTCGGTCAAACACGGTATTCCAGTCGTCATCCTGCCCAATGCTGAGTCCAGCCTGCTGTGCGGCGCGCCGCAGTGAGTCGTCGCTTCCATGTTCAGCCAGGTCTATTCCGCTGTGATCTCGCACGGCGTCGCGCACCGTGACCGTTTCAATGGGCTGTGAGGCTCGCCGTAGAGAGCTGGCATCTGCTCCTGGGCTATCTGCGAGCGCTCCGCATAAGGCCTGCAGCAGGTCGGTGAATAGCTGCAGTGACTGGAGGTAGTCGGCGTTGAGCATGTACCACTCGAGCATGGTGAACTCCGGGTTGTGGGCCGAGCCCATCTGCTCCTCGTTGCGAAAACACTTGCCAATCTCAAAGAGGTTGCCATATCCCCTGGGAATGAGTTGCTTGAGCCAGAGTTCTGGTGAGGGAATGAGGTAGAGCGGAACAGAGCTGCCAGTGCGCAGGTACTCGGTACTGAACACCTCAAGGTGTGCCTCGGGAATGAGATACGGGGCCAGGCGCGGAGTCTCAACCTCCAGGAAGTCGCGGTCGGAAAAGAAGGCCCGTAGTTCGCGCATAAGTCCAGCGCGGAAGCGGGCCAGGTTTGGTTCCATGACTCCAACCGCTTTAGACGAGCCGTTCCAGCCGCTGGAAGCACTCCTCCAGCAATGCCGGAGAGGTGGCAAAGTTGATCCGTTGGAAGCCACTACCACCGGTGCCAAAGTCAGGCCCGTGTGAGAGTTCTAGCTCGGCTACGCTACGGAGTTTCTCCTGGAACTCTTCATCGGTGAGTCCGGCGGAGCTCAGAAAGTCGTGGAAGCCTACCCAGGCCACAAAGCTAATCTCGGGTGCATAGAGCCGCGGCTTGAGGCTACTCTCGGAACAGAGCCGGTCAAGGAGCGCAAGGTTGGCATGCAGCTGCTCTCCCAGGCCGTTAAGCCAGGTATCGCCAAAACGGTACCCAGCTTCGGAGCTTATCATTCCAAAGATATGAGGGTGATCAAGACCGTTGGCCTTGAGACCCGCGCGAAAGCGGCGGCGTAAAGGACGGTTAGGAATGACCGCAAAGGCCACCGAGGCACCCGGAATGTTAAAGGTCTTGCTTGGCGAAACAAGCGATATCACCTGCGCACCGTCACCGGAATCTTCTTCATTCACCGAGAGGAAGGCGTCGAAAGGCAGAAAGGCGCGGGACTCGGCGTGGCCCGAATTGGCGGCGCCGCCCGCTGACGCGGCAGCATGCTCGGCGTGGCCTGCATGCTCGGTACGGCCCACTGACGCGGCAGCATGCTCGGGGGCGGCAGCATGGCGGATGTCGGCGTGGATCTCATCTGATATAACTGTCACCTTGTAACGGCGGCACAACTCGGCAAGCTCTGTCAGTTCTGTCTCAGACCAGACACGGCCAACCGGATTATGGGGCGAACACAGGAGCATGAGCCGCGCGCCAGCCTGAAACAGTTCTTCCAGTCCCGCCAGGTCCATGCGATATACGTCGTTCTCTAGAACAAGTGGGTTCTCCGCTACCTGGCGACCTTTGGCCTTTATGGCGTCAAAGAATGGTGGATACACCGGGGGTTGTAATACAATGCTGTCACCGGGTTTGGACAGCAACTCAACCGCGGTGCGCAGGGCTGGCATGACGCCGGGAACAACCACACAGTGCTCGCGGGCTATGCTGCGGCCGTGACGACGTAGCTGAAACTCAAGGAAAGCCTCATAGAGGCTTTCCGGCGGCAGTGTGTAACCAAAGACGGGGTGCTCGGCCCGTTCCTGCAGAGCGCTCGTAATTTCGGGGGCTACCGCAAAGTCCATGTCGGCAACCCAAAATGGCAGCCGCCCATCCGGTATGAGATCCCACTTGGCAGCTCCGGTGCCGCGCCGCTCCACGGCTAATGAGAAATCGTAGTGCTTGGCGTCTTGTGCTTTCAAATGTTTCATGTGTCATTTTGGTATAGCCCGGCAGGCCTCAGCTGTCAAGGCTGCCGCTCATTTGGTCTCATTTACTGGCCATGCCGCTCATCTGCCAAAGCGTGACAGTCAAGTATGGACTGTATTATACTCACCAAAGTATGGATGCAATAATCGCGGCTATGGATGGAGAGATTGCGGCTGTGCGCGCTGCTATGGAGCACCTCACCGAGCGCCCCGGCACCGCCGGGAGTGTAGCTACCGGTACCCTTTATGGGCGGCCGGTCGTAACCGCCAGATCCGGGGTCGGTAAGGTCATGGCGGCAATGTGCGCACAAGAAATCATCTCTAACTATCAGCCCGGGCGCATTATCGTAGTGGGAATTGCTGGCGCTCTTCATGAGCGGCTCGCAATTGGTGATGTCGTGCTCGCAGAGGATGTAATGCAGTATGACCTCGACGCAACCGCGTTGGGCTTTGCCCTGGGCGAGGTGCCCTACACCCCGTACCGGCTGCTCCACTCCGACCCGGAAATGCTTGCAACCGCAGCGCTCGTCGCTTCAAGGCTCGGGGCCGTGAGTCGGGGTCGGATTCTGAGTGGCGACCGCTTTTTGAGCAATATTGGCGAGTCGGACCCAAATCTGCTGAGCTTGCTCCAGGAAGATCTTGCCGGTGACGTGGTGGAGATGGAGGGTGCGGCCATTGCCTTAGTTGCGACCGTGAACCGCATTCCATTTCTGATCATAAGGACGATATCGGACCATGTGACCGCAAAACCGTCTATCCGTCTTAAACAGTTTCTGAAACAGACATCTGAAAACAATTTACGCTTTGTCGCTGCATTGCTCGGCGCACCTGTGCCTGCATGAAGCATTGCTACGAGCACACAACGCAGGAAGCTGCATGCGCCTACATCGACATGAATCTGTATCAATCACCATAGAGGAGTTCTTAATGACATCATTACAGGAAGGTACCAGCACCTTCGGGTTTCACATTATTTCGGTACATCCTTTGCCGGAGATCCGCGCAACCGGGGTCTGGGCTCGCCACGAGCGCACTGGTTTTGAGTTATATCATGTTGTGTGTGACGACCCAGAGAATCTTGCCGCGGTCTCATTCTCCACCTTGCCACGCGACTCTACCGGTGTTGCCCATATTCTGGAGCACACCGTACTGTGCGGGTCAGAGAAGTACCCGGTTAAGGATCCGTTCTTGCTCCTGCTGAAAGGAAGTATGAGCACCTTTCTCAACGCTTTTACCTTTCCTGACAAAACCGTCTACCCAGCGGCCAGCACCGTTGATAAGGATCTCTTCAACATCCTGGAGGTCTACGGCGACGCGGTCTTTTTCCCCTTGCTGCGCAAAGAGTTTTTCCAGCAGGAGGGGCACAGGCTCGTTCTGAGCGAGGAAGCTAAGCTGGCTCTCAGCGGCGTTGTGTTCAACGAAATGAAGGGCAACTACTCAACGCAGGAAGGCATAGAGGCGGACTGGAGCTACCGTTCGCTGCTGCCTGACACCGCCTATGCCTACGACTCCGGCGGAGACCCGGAGTGCATTCCCTCACTGACCTACGAGGCCTTCCGGGCCTTTCACGAGACCTACTACCACCCCTCCAATGCAAAGGCCTTTGTGTATGGCGATATACCCACCGAGCGCTACCTCGAGTTCTACGAAACCCGGTTTCTCTCACGCTTTGAAAAGGGGCAGGGTGACTTTCATGTGGAGCCACAGCCCCGGTGGAGCGAACCCCGAGATCACATTGCCCACTACCCGGTTGACCGTGATGATCCGGTGGTCGACAAGACCTCTGTTACCATTAACTGGTTGCTTGACCCGGTACATGATCCGGAACGAACGCTGGAGCTGGAACTGCTCGCCGAGGTGCTCCTTGGAAGCTCGGCCTCACCCTTGTACAGAGTTATTGCCGAGTCCGACCTTGGCGAGGACCTTTCCTCCACCAGCGGTATAGAGACCGAACTTGCCGAGGTGGTTTTCTCGGTTGGAATGCGCGGCACAAACCCAGAGTCCAAGGAGGCGGTGGAGGAGCTCATTTTCAATGAACTTCAGCGTCTGGTAAGCGACGGAATAGATGCACAGCTCATTGAGGGCGCGCTGAGAAAACTTGAGTTCCGCAACCGTGAGCTCAAGACCGGGAGCTCGTTTGGGCTGCGTTTAATGCGCAGGTCACTGCGTGGCTGGATGAACGGCGCACGGCCCGAGGCAACCATGCTCTTTGCCCCCTATGTTGAGGAACTCCGGCGCCAGCTTGTCCAGAATCCACGGCTATTGGAGGGCGTTATACAGGAGCGGCTGCTCGCCAATAATCACCGGTGTACCGTGGTGGTGCGTCCCGACCCCGAGCTCAGCAGCCGCCGTGCCGAGGCCGAGCGCCAGTACCTGGCCGCCAAGGAAGCGGAGCTGACACAAGAGGCCCGGGAGCAGCTACTGCAGGAGCAGCAAGCCCTGGCTACAGCCCAGGAAACACCGGACGACCCAGCGGCGGTTGCCGCCATTCCCTTTCTGGAGCGCAGCGACGTTCCGCGCGACATTATCCGCATTCCTATGAGCAACACCGAGGTTGCTGGTGTTCCGGTGTTCTACCATGAGAGTTTCACCAACGGCATTGTCTACCTGGACTTTGCCTTTAGTCTGCAGGGCCTGAACGAGGAACAACTGCGGATTCTTCCGGTGTTAGCCGACGCGCTGACCGAGTGCGGGCTCTTAGACATGAGTTATGACGAGCTGGCACGACAAATTGACCTGGTCAGTGGTGGCATTCACTCAGGGCTTGAGGTTGGAAGCATTCTCACACCCGACGGCGACCCGCGCCCTGACGGTGCCTATGGGCGCTACTTTACCTTGCGAATTAAGGCCCTGGAACACTCGCTTTCCGAGGCCCTGGACCTCATGGGCCGAATACTCCGAGAGGCGGACATTCGCCCCGGTCGTAGACTGAGCGATGTAGTGTCAGAGAGCCGCAACGACATGCGCTCATCTATCATTCCGGCCGGGCATACCTATGCCGGACTGCGTGCGGTACGTTCCTTCTCGCCGTCCTTGGCACTGGAAGAACGCTGGCGCGGCATTACCCATTTGTTTGACCTCACCGGTTTTGTAAAGGATATAGAGGCGGTCTCTGTTCGGCTGGGTGGGCTGGCTGCAGAGATCTTTACGCGTGCTCGCACGCAGCTATCGCTCGTGTGTTCGGATGCGGCCTATCCGGCTGTTGCGGCTACTTTAGAACGCTTCTTGCTGTCCTTGCCTGAGGGGCGGCTCAATGACGATATCGTCACTGATTACGGAAGTTTTCCTGCTCTGGAAGCGCTCTCTGCTCCGGCCGACGTGTCATACGTGGGAGCTGCCTTGCCCGGCGCAGGCTCGGGAAGTTCCGACTATGCTGCCGAGATTGTGCTTTCGCATCTGTTGCGAACCGGCTTTCTCTGGGAAGAAATCCGCATGAAGGGTGGTGCCTATGGTGCCTTTGCCTCGGCGCGTGGTATGGATCGCGCCTTTAGCTTTGGCTCCTACCGGGATCCGCACATTGTAGAGACCTTAGAACGCTTCCGCAGAGGGCTTGAGCATCATGCCGGGCTGGATGTACCGGTGCGTGAAATGGATCTTGCGGTCATTGGAACCGTCAGTTCTGACCTCAGACCTCTGTCTCCGGGTCAAAAAGGTGTAATAGGGCTCAAGCGATCGCTGTTTGGTATCGAGGATGAGTATAGACAACGCAAACGTGACTGGATTCTGGGAATGAGTTCAGCCGAGATCCGTCGTGCAGCCGAGCGTTTGCGGGACAACTGGGGCGATGTACGAGTCAGCGTGCTTGCAGGCAGAGCCGCCTTGCAGGCGGCCGAGCAACAAATGCCGGAGCTGTCACGGAATCGAGTTGATATCCCCCTGTAATGCGGCTATTGTTGAGCCATGCTGGCGCGGGTTGCGCATGAAGGAGTACGAGGTATGAGAAAAGCGGTAATTTTTGTGGTGCTTATGGCACTGACCGGGCTTGTAATGCCTGCGGCCGAGCAGCCTGCTCAGCAGCGAGCCGAGCAGCCCGATGCACGGCTCTTTGCCTTAGGGTCGGTTGGCGCTTCCAACCTGTACTTCTCGTACCTCGTGCTGGGTACGGTGGCCGACAGTTATGCCTCGGAGCGTTACACCGCCGACACTGCGCGTACGCTTGCCGAGGAAAGCGTTGGACTCAACGCCAACTCCCGGGATGCACTCAATGAACTGCTTGCAAGTGACCTGCTTGAAGGGGCCGACCGGCGGGTGGTAGAGGAAATGGTGCGTGCGCATGAGCTCCTCATTGCCCAGGGATACGGTCTCATAGACATGATAGACGAGCTCGACACCGGCAGCGAGTTCCAGCACTACCGTGGCCTGGCCTGGGAGCAAATATCCGCACTCTTTGGGCCGGACGGGCCAGAGCAGCCCGACGACCCCGAGTAGCCCGGGCCCGGTACAGCCCGGCGGTCGAAGAGGCCGCAACATCTGCGACAACTGCATACACCGGACGCCCCGCACTCCTGAGCCAAGTAACACCGCAATGAGCTTGGCTTTTGCGCATCCGTTGTTCTCAAACACAACCGTGATCTCACAAATCGCCTTGCGGTTACATCATTTCGCTAGTATAATAGCCAATTGTTATGCTTTTGGGCCAAGATAATGGCGTGATGGAGATTTTTTAGTGTCCTTGATTGACCGCAGCTTAGAAGGAACGATCACCAAGAGGCTTCACCAAGGCAAGGCAATCATCCTTGTAGGTGCGCGGCAGACCGGAAAGACCACTCTCGTTAGACAGGTTCTGGGCAATCAGGAGCATCTCTTCCTGAACGGGGACGATCCGACTGTGCGGACTATGCTCTCAGGTATCAACAGCGAGCAACTTCGCCGTCTGCTTGGTGAACACCGGGTAGTATTTCTGGATGAAGCGCAGCGCATTTCCGGCATCGGGATAACCCTTAAGATCATTACTGATCAGTTTCCGGAGGTGCAGCTTCTGGTCAGTGGATCATCTTCATTCGATATGGCCCATGAGCTCAACGAGCCTCTTACCGGACGGAAATGGGAGTACACGTTGTTTCCGATCAGTTGGCGCGAGTTTGAGGATCACGTCGGTTACCTGCACGCGGAACAACAGCTTGAGACACGGCTTCTGTACGGTAGTTATCCGGAGATTGTCTCGTCACCTGGAGAGGAGCGAGAGCGGCTTCAACAACTAGTTGGCAGTTATCTTTATCGGGATATTCTCGCTTACGCTGGTATCCGAAAGCCGGAGGTGCTCGATCGACTCCTGCAGGCATTGGCTCTCCAAGTCGGGAGCGAGGTGAACTACAACGAACTCGCGGAGACTACAGGACTGAACAAAGCGACCGTGGCGAATTACATTGACATCCTGGAGAAAGGCTATGTCGTGTTCCGCCTGAACAGCTTTTCCCGTAATCTGCGCAACGAAATCAAGCGAACTCGCAAGATCTACTTCCACGACAACGGGGTGCGCAACGCGATCGTGGGGAGTTTCCAGCCGTTGGATCTCAGGCCGGACAAGGGGCCGCTGTGGGAGAACTTTCTGGTCTCCGAACGGCTGAAGCGAAACATGTACCGGAGTACCGGGGCACGGATGTATTTCTGGCGGACACGGCAGCAACAGGAGATTGACTACGTGGAGGAGTGCAACGGTCGCATTTCGGCCTACGAGTTCAAGTGGAAACCGCGCGGAGTGAAGATTTCGTCAACCTTTCTCTCCGCATACCAGGCAGAAGGCCACATCATCCACCGGGATAATTTTCGCGATTTCGTGTGAACTACGTCCAATCGGAATATGCAGCGACGTAGATCCGCTGGGGCACCCGAACGGAACTGCTTGATCCCTCTGCCCAGATCTCAGGAGTAGGTGGCAGATGACTTGATCTCTACCGGCAGATGGCCAGCACCAGTGGAGATAATAAGGTCTACCTCGTTCCCCTTT
>REEM01000177.1 GCA_007695055.1 Spirochaetaceae bacterium
GAATCGCATCGGCAATGAGTTCCTTGCCTACACCACTCTCTCCGGTGATCAGAACCGACGCCTTGGTAGGCGCTACCTGATTCACCACCTCGAAAACCTGTTTGAGCTCGGTGCTTTTCCCAATGATGTTAGAGAAGTTTCTGTGTTTACTGAGTTCGTCTTGCAGGGCACGGTGTTGTAAAACCAGTTCCCGGGTGGAGAGAGCTCGACGCACCAGCAAGGATAAGCGATCCAGGTTAACCGGCTTTGTGAGGAAGTCAAATGCACCGTCACGCATTGCCTGAACAGCGGTCTCAATGGTTCCATGCCCGGTGAGAATGATCACCTGTACGGTCGGATAGGAGTCCACTACTCGCTTTAAAAGTTCCTCGCCCGATAGTCGCGGCATTCGAAGGTCGGTGATAACGAGGTCTATTTCCTCGCTCTCTATGCACTCCCATGCCGCCTGCCCGTCGGCAGCAAGCAAGATATTGTGCCCATCCAGCTCCAGTGCCTTTCCAAGTCCTTCGCGGATGTTTTTCTCATCATCAACCACGAGAACGTTAAACTTCATGTGTCCGCCTCTTCATGCCAATCTAGGAGGTGCTGCTCCTTCTGGGGTACACGGAAAGTTATGGTGAAGGTTGTGCCCTTTCCTTCCTGTGATACCACCGAGATCTCAGCATTATGCTCCCGCAACACCTTGTATACCAGAGTCAGCCCAATGCCGGAACCAAAATCTTTGGTGGTGAAGTACGGCTCAAATATCTTTTCCAGTACCTGATCCGACATGCCTACTCCGTTATCAATGACACGGAGCACTACCTCATCACCTCGCAGGCGGGTGTCCAACTTCAGCCTCCCACCTTCCGGCATTGCCGAAATCGCGTTCTTCACAATATTGAGTAAGGCATGTTTAAGATATTTGTCATCCAAAAGCAGCTCGGGCAGCTCACCTGTGAGATCAGTTTCAATTGAGATCCCGGCTTCATCGAGTTCAACACTAACAAAATCTAAGAGTTCCTGCAGGAGACGGTTAAGATCAGCGTACTCCAAGGTCACGTCCATTGGCCGCACAGCAAAGAGGAAGTCAACGACAATTTTGTTGAGGCGCTCAATTTCTTCGTTGATGATATGCAAATTGCCTTGCACCGAGGCGTTCTTACCTATGCCCTCCGCCGCGAGAGCTCGCTGTATCAACTGAATATGTATACCAATGGATCCCAACGGATTCTTGATCTCGTGAGCAACACCGGCAGCCAGTGTCGTAAGAGATGCTAAGCTTTCAGCACGACGCAGCCGTGCCTCGCGATTCCGTTTCTCCGAAATATCCTCAACCCGCAGAATATTCCCCTGTACGGTACCATTACGAACTAAAGGCATGACGCTACAGGAAAGAATGCGGGTAAGCCCACCCGCATCCAAAGCGAACTCTTGGTCCATAATTGATTCCTGTTCCAATAGCGTCCGCTCGACAAAGACCGCAATATGCGGATCGGCAATTAACTCCCAGATGAACCCCTCCCCTGGTTCAGTCAAGTTTAGGGGAAGCAGCCGTTCCACCGGCTTGTTGTGGAGTACTAACCGATGATTCTCATCCGCAACCAGCACACCGTCGTTCATGGAGTTCAGCACCAGCTCAAGGCGCTCATTCTCAACAGCGATATCGTAAATGAGTTGGTGTATTCGCTCTCTGTCGAGTTTCTCGAGCTTGTTAAGAGCTCGCTGAATAAACTTTCGCACGCAATGACTATCCTTTCATCTTGAAGTAAAGGCTTTCAAGAACCTGTATCGTGGGTATTCGATACTGTTCAATGTACTCACGATGGGCCTCAATCGTCTTTGTCCATTGTTCAAGTTTGGATAGTTCTATTCCTGGTACAGATGAGTCCCGAAAGACACGGCGCAACTGGTTTGTCAAGCTTTCAAGAAAGCGACGTGCCCACTCTACTCCGCCAGCCGCCTTGAGTTGTTTCTCGAGCCGATCAAGGACTGTGCGTACATCATCATGTGAGTTTCCGAGAGCCAAGTGAAGAAAATCCTCGGTCAGCTTCTCTAATGGTACATCGCCTCCAAAGCCTGTCCGCACAAAGTACTCCGATAGACTAGAACTCTGTGCAGAGTCATCTCGGAAAATGCGCTGCAACACCTCGCTGGCCTGTTCCGGTTCCCGCTCATTGAAATGATATGGGCGTACCCGGGAAAGAATGGTGGGCATGAGCGCGCGCTTATGTGAGCTTAGTAGGATGAAGTACGAGTTCTTCGGAGGTTCCTCCAGTGTCTTTAGCAGTGCGTTCCGTGAGCTCTCTTGCATGCGATCCGCATTCTCGAAAATGACAACCTTGGGCTCCTCCCCGGCCGTCATTCGTGACCAGGACGACACCCTGCGCACAACGTCAACCGGGATATTGTCGGTGGGCAGTAGGTCGCAGAGCTTCTTAGCCGAGTCTCGAATACCGCTGCAGAGCTTCCTCAGCGCGGTTTCAGCTGGTAGTTCATGGCCCGGAGAGATATCATCTAATGCCTCAGAGATCTTGCTAAGAGGCGCCATAGCCTTCCCAAGCCGAACCTCATCGCCTTCCCAGAGAAAATCGTCAAAGCGGCGTGCCAACTTGCGAACAGCACGCTGATAGAGGTAGACGGCAGCCTCGTTGCGGGCACGAAGTAGCACAGATTCCGCTACCACGATCTCTTGCATGAAGTACCGATCACCTATAAGAATAGTCCGCGGTTCTAATAGTAATCGGTGTGCATTGCACGAGGAACACCGACAGGACCATGGCGCTGCCTCAGTCCGACAACCAAGAGTCCGGGCCAGCTCAAGGGCAGCCGAGAGCTTGCCGCTAAACTCAGGACCTTCGAACAGCATGGCTGCGGGAAGGCTCCTAAGCTTTAGGTCCTCGGTAAGCTGCATCACTACGTGTTTTTGCGAAAGTATATTTTCAAACATTTCCGGCCGTCAGATTAAGAAATTGTGCCGCAAAGGGCAAGAGAGGAAGGAGAGCATGTGCAAAGACGCTTTCTGCAATGAGCAACTCAGGGCGGACAATAGGCTGCACCTGTATAAGGAGGAGAAGAACAAATACCAGCAGAAGACCTTCTGCAACTCCCAGGAAAAACCCCGCAGCATGATCAAGACTGTCCAGATGTATTCGTTCAATGAGCCTGTTGAGAGCGTTTTCGAAAACCTTAACAACAATGTAAATCACCAGGAAGAGAGCTAAGAATGCAATTACTTGAGTCCAAACCGACTCTCCAAAGTTCTGTTCTACATGTTCCGCCAAAACCCCGGAGAATAAAACCGCACCCCCTATTCCCAAAAACAAGGCGGCGACCGACATGATTTCTTTGACAAAGCCGCGAATTCCGGCACGGATTGTGGTAAACACCACCATGATAAGAAACACAATATCGACCGGTGCCAGTTCCATATGTGTATCTACCTCTCGCCCGCACTCGCGTCGTTGTTTGTCGTCCCATTCATCGAGGTGTCGCAGGCGGTGTCGGGGTACCACCCCCTGTCGCCATCTGATAGTGTACCGTATATCTCGCAACGAATCATACCTGCAATAAGCATAGCAGCATCCGCGCCAGCAAAGCTGCGTGCGGCGGCACTCATGCGCGGAAGTGCATCAGGATCGTCGAGCACTTCCCAAATCTCTGCCAGAAGTGTTTCGACCGTGGTCTTTCCGCTTGGCAGAACCTTAGCGGCACCACCAGCAGCATATAACTCTGCATTTCGAATCTGGTCACCGCGGGAGCCCTGAAGACCAAGTGGAATCAATAGTGCCGGTTTTCCAGTGACTGCCAACTCCCAGACTGTACCGGCACCCGCTCGACATACGACCAAGTCAGCCGCCGCAAGGATGTCAGGATACTCGGATGCAAAGAACGGGGCCGCATAGTAACTGGGAGTAGTGGGCTCGGCGATGGCCTCGGAACTCGTTCTAACCTCGTCCAGGTTACCACCCTGCTTACCAGTCTGATGAACCACGCAACATCGTTCTCGCAAACGGGCTAGAGCTCCGCCCACCAGGTCGTTTATCTCGGTCGCACCAAGGCTTCCACCAAGAAAAAGAAGCACCGGACGGCGTTCTGCACCAAGTCCCAAGAACTCACGACCACGAGTGGCATCTCCGGCCGAAATCGCCCTGCGAACTGGATTTCCGGTTACCAGAACCTTTGCCCTTAGACCGGACGCAAAGTAGTCCTTGCTCTGTTCGTACGCAACCAGGACTTTGTCCACCATACGACTGTTGAGCTTGGTAGCTAGTCCAGGGTCAAGATCTGAATCATGGGTGTAACAGGGTATGCCCAAAACACGTGCTGCGGCAATTACCGGCACAGTGACATATCCACCTTTAGAAAAAACGAACGCTGGAGAAATTTTCCTAAGGCGGTAGAGTGCCATAAGGAATCCGGCAGGCACACGAAAGGCATCAAGAAATGTATAAAGTGAAAAGTAGCGTCTGAGTTTACCGGCAGGAACAGCATAAAAGGGAACACCCCAGGACTCGGCAATCTCACGTTCGACACCACGGGCTGAACCAATCCAGCATACATCGGTAATGTCGTAGTCGCGCAAGGCTTCTATAACAGCGAGACCAGGAAAAACATGTCCTCCCGTTCCGCCGCCGGTAAAGGCTACCACGTGTCCCATTTTTCCCCTTGCGCATGCTTTCGTTGAGTAGGTATACTCGAATGTATCATGAGCACCTTCCTTTATGCAATCTTCCTCGGCTTACTGCTCACTGGACAGGCATTCGGAACACCTCCGTCACTCCAAGCAGAACAAGCTCACACCACAACAAGGTCCTTCTTTCCCAAGCTCGACCCCACGGATGTCGACAATCTACTTCAAGGCTCCCCCCTTAATCAAACCTTCGGCAGAGCTGTCACAACTCGCTTGGCCCCCGAGGTCACCGCTACTGAGCGGATACATCGCACAACCACGGCAGTGTCGCCTAGCTTTGGGCTTGAGGCGCTGTACTTTCACCCAAGCACCCGAGCTCATAAGCTTGCACCGGAGCGGCTTTACAATCTTACCCGTGCCATAAGCACAATGGAAGGCCTTGAGTACACGGTAGAGAACAGCAGCACCCGTAAGATCCTCTATAAAGAAGCCTACGCCATTAACAACCCGCAGAGTGCTCGTCGCGTTCCTGACCCGGTGGTTCGAAAAATTCCTGCAGAAGCATCCCTCTATGCGCTCCAAGATGACGAAGGATTTGGACGAAATATGTACAGGGTCACTCACTTCTACGACTCAGGCGCTATTCATATTCAGATGTCAAACCTCACAACTATTCGCATGGGTTTTATCCCAGTCATTCGTCCTGATCTTTTCATTCTGCAGTTCATTGTGCTTCCCACCGAGAGTGGGATATATTTCTACGCAAATGGCGCCATGCGAGCGCCCGCAATCATGTCCGGCTTTGGAGGAACTGCCCAGGAGGGCCTGCGCGTCCGTATTGATGCCTTGTTTGACTGGTTTGTACAAGAGTTAGAAAGCGCCATCGCCGAGGATTTATAGCTCTATCATTCTCACACATCAAAAGAAAAAGCGTAACATGATCACCTGGGAACCACCAATGAAGGCGCCTAGGAGTGCCCCGAAGACATTGATCCACCTCAGATGCTGAGCTATAACCATGAGCAAGAGACGCTCAACACTCTCGGTATCAAGCCCGTCAACCTTACGTACCACTAACGACTCAATATCCATGACCGAGATGATCTCAGGCAGTCGGGCCTCGATCAGGGCTAGTGCTCGGCGAGCAATCGCTTCATCAATAAGCTGCTTCTCTGTTGGCCCGATCGCCAGCAACTCATACAAAGGTCGGCTTCTTGCCCGATCAAGGAATCGCTCAATGAGAGCAACTGTTCCGCTGGCAATCCTATTTCGCAGTTCATCTTTACGAAGCAACTCGGTTAGGCGTTCACCAAGCTTGAGCACCAGATCATCACGGGCTACTCCAAAAATATCCTCGACCAATTCTCGAATGGTAATTACTCGCACGCGATCAACTTCCAAGCTCAGAACCTTGCTCAAAGATCGACGCTGTTCATCATTTCTTAGACTACGTGCCATAGTATGAAAAAGGTAAACCAACCACTCCATAGGATTGAGTCGCAGGTCATAGCACAGGTCTGCCACGCCGCGCCCAAGCAGTACCTCAATGTTGCTCATTGCCGCCCCAACAACGAGCTCTCTGTTTTCTTGTTCGGCCGATGATTGCTCCAGTGTAAGCAGAAGGTCGTCAATAATCTCCGGCATGCGTTCACTTAACACACGGTCGTACTGTCCAGCTGAGACGAGGAGACGTTGCCACGAGTTCAGCTTATCCAGAATGTCCCGAAGCAGCACCTTCCCTCGGATGATCAGCTCACGTTTCGCGTCGGGACGACTGAGCCGTGTGAGTACCGCCGTCCGAACTGGATCATAGGAATGTACAAGCAACTCCCGGATGCGGTCAGGCCCGTCTTCACCGAGGTACTCACTCAAGGGTCGATCAGCCTGTAACTCCTGAGCCAGAGCTCCCGAGGCTGTTTCAATAATGCGTTCCCATAATTCAGCCTCGGGAAGCTTTCGCAAGCCCTCCTCCAACAAGGCCTCCAACTGCTCCGAGTTCGGCAAGAGCGTTCCGACCTGCAGCTCACTGAGAGCGTCGTAGGCATGTGAGAGAGAATCCGCAACTAAAGAGGCAAGCTCATCCGAGGAAAGAAATCCACGAATTAGGGTTGTTACGGTATGTTCAACCGTTGGTCGGAGCTTGCGCGCGGTTCGATCCTCCTCATCCGGATTCTCTGATGCAGGCACGCCATGAAGCGCTCTTTGAGTATAGGATGCGACCCCACGTGTGACGCCCTCTCGAACCTCCACCGAGGCGATCTGGGCACGAACAATATCCTCGGTCAGCAGTCGCTCAGACACCATGCTCCCGATACTTTTTGCCAGCTCATGCCGTTGACGCGGAATAATTCCCGGGGTGAACGGAATTCGAATCCCAAATACGTGATAGGCCCGTAGCGGTCGAAACAGCATGCGAATAGCAATTGCATTTGTTACGTAGCCGATCAAAGCACCAAGTATTGGAGGAAGTACAAATGGCAGAACTACCACAATATTCTCAGTCATAACTTAAAGCCCGGGAATAGTTCTCCGCTTGACCACGAGTTTCGAAAACCGCAATCCAACCACCAAATGTCCAGCCCTCGCTCTCAACGTAGCGGACTCTGTACCACCGTTCTAGTCGCCCATCTAGTTGCTCACGATTCGCTGTGCGACCGACTATCTCTACAATCGAGCCGCGACGCATCTGAGCCAGAATAGAGGAGCTCGGTTCCGCGTCCTGGTGCAAAGGTGAGTACGCCTGCTCAACAACTGCAAAACTCTCACGTACCGATATAACCGGCGTAACAGGCATTTCCAGCTCATTGCCCCCGTCGGACGCTGCGCAGGCGCTTAGCAGGGCAACTATCATAAGCATCAACGTCACACAAAGCTGAAACCCCTGAGAAGGTCCGTGAGCCAGCCGTTTCTTTGAGTTCCTTGCCACGGCACTACTCATGAGTATGCCCTTGGCCGTGCTGTGTAGCCGACTTGTTCGAAGGCTTCCGCAGTGTACCACCTTGATTCAGTGACTCAATTTCGTCGCGGATAACTGCCGCCTGTTCAAACTCCAGGTTTTTTGCATGTTCGAGCATGCGTCGTTCAAGTTCCTTAATATACGCCTTCCGTTCTTTCGGCAGCATTAAGTTGTAGCTGCCAGCCAAGATTGTTAAGTCCTTCTTTTCAATCGCCTGTTTCTCCGACTTACGTCGAACAATAATGTCCGCAATTGCCTTGTGCACCGACTGCGGCGTGATGTTGTGTTCAATGTTGTACGCCAACTGGCGGGCGCGACGGCGGTCTGTTTCATCGATAGCTGTACGCATGGCATCGGAAACCCGGTCCGCGTACATTATGACCTCACCGTTGACATTGCGCGCGGCCCGACCAATAATTTGGATAAGCGACACGGCAGAACGAAGAAAGCCGATCTTGTCTGCGTCCAATATCGCAACCAAGGAGACCTCAGGCAAATCAATGCCTTCGCGGAGTAGGTTTATGCCCACAAGAACGTCGTACAGACCGCTCCTGAGGTCGGTAAGCAACTCAACACGTTCAATGGTCTCAATCTCGGAATGAAGATATCGGACCTTAAGGCCGAGCCCAACAAGATAGTCGGTAAGGTCTTCGGCCATCTTTTTTGTCAAGGTGGTAACTAAGACCCGCTCATTCTTTTCTACCCGCATTTGAATCTCAGTGTAGAGGTCTTCAATTTGTCCTTCTGTAGGGCGGACACTCAGTTTCGGATCAAGCAATCCGGTTGGACGAATGATCTGCTCCACAACCTGGGTTGAGCGACGAACCTCGTCCTCAGTAGGGGTGGCCGATACAAAAACGCACCGGTCGAGGAGTCCCTCAAACTCATCAATAAAGAGTGGTCGGTTGTCCAAGGCAGAAGGTAGCCGAAAGCCGTACTCAACCAACGAGGTCTTCCGCGCCCTGTCCCCGGAATACATACCACGAACTTGGGGCAAGGTCACGTGCGACTCATCGACAAAGGTCAGGAAGTGTTCGGGGAAGTAGTCAATGAGAACCGCAGGGCGCTCGCCCTCAGCCCTCCCGCTGAGTTGCCTGGAATAGTTTTCAATTCCAGGACAGTAACCCATTTCTTGAAGCATCTCGATATCGTACTCTGTGCGGCTCTTCAGCCGCTGTGCCTCAACCAACTTGCGTCCCTGAACCAGCTCCTCGTAACGACCGTCGAGTTCAGCACGAATCTGGCTCACCGCCCCCCGCACCTGATCCTCTGGAAGGACAAAATGTTTGGCCGGATAGACCAGTAGCATCTCCAGCTCCTCGAGAACCTCTCCTGTCAAAGGATTGATCTTTCGGATCCGTGTCACACTATCCCAGTCCAGCTCAATCCGGTACGCATGCTCGAGATAGGCGGGTTGGATCTCTAAGACATCACCACGGAGACGGAAGCTACCGCGTTGCAGCACCGCATCGTTGCGACCATACTGCAGCGCTACCAACCGTAGCCGTACTTCACTAAGATCGACCTGAGCTCCGACATCGAAACGGACCCGCATCTCCCGATACATACTCGGACTGCCAAGCCCGTAGATGCATGAAACCGTCGCAACCACAATCACGTCGCTACGCTCAAGGAGGTTCGTTGTTGCCGAGAGTCGCAAGCGGTCAATTTCCTGGTTGATCGAGGCGTCTTTTTCGATGTAGAGATCTCGTGAGGCGACATAGGCTTCCGGCTGGTAGTAGTCGTAGTAGGAGACAAAGTACTCGACCGCGTTGTTTGGAAAGAACTCAGAAAACTCCCGGTACAATTGCGCGGCAAGTGTTTTGTTATGAGACACGACTAAGGTCGGAAGCTGCATAGCTTCAATGACCTTTGCCATCGTGAATGTTTTTCCAGATCCAGTTACGCCCTTGAGCGTCTGGAACTTAGCCTGATCATGGGCACCCATGACCAGTTTTGCAATGGCTTCCGGCTGATCCCCGGATGGACTATAACGTGATACAACTTCGAAGGGTGTCACTACTCAGCAGCCTCTATAATCGGTTTGTTACAATAGATGCTATCCGGGCTCCTACTGAGGGTCAACAGGCAGGCTGGGTCTACTCCAGTACCGCGGCTCCCTCAACTACCGCGGCTCCCGATCGTCCCTTCGTAATTGAATAGCCTCCATCATCGCAGAACTGCACACTCTGTCGTCTCCATCAATATCAGCTATGGTGCGCGCTACCCGCAGTATTGCGTCTACTGCGCGCGACGAAAGACCAAGCTTTGGCACAGCAGAGTGCAGGACTCCCTCCGCCGCTGTCGTTGCGTCCACGACTCGGCGCAACACCGCTCCCGGCACCCGGCCATTCCTCGAAAATGCAAACTCTTGATAGCGTATCTCCTGACGCGCAACCGCCGCATGAACTCGTGTCAACATCACTTCTGAGCTTCCCTCATCAACGGAAGCTGCTGGGCCCGACGTACTGGTACCCTGCAGTACTCCTTGGCCAATATCCCTCACTGTTTGTCCGGTGAAATGTTCCTCAGCCTGCCATACTCGGATTTCCACCCTATCTAACAAGGCCGCGCCTAATCTCTTCCGATAGTTATGAATCTCAGATAAGCTGCACAAACACCTCCGTCCAAGGGCCCCATTGTTACCGCACGGGCATGCATTTGCCGTCATTACCAACTGAATGTCGGCCGGATACCAGTAACGCCGTTCAGCTCGAATCAGCCGAACCATCCCCTTCTCAAGCGGCTCCCGGAGACCCTGGAGTACACTTCTCCGGAACTCTGGAGCTTCATCCAAAATAAGAATACCGTTGTGA
>REEM01000111.1 GCA_007695055.1 Spirochaetaceae bacterium
CCGGAACCCAGCGCGGAACTATAACAGAACAACCTGCAAGTATTGCGGCGACTGGACGAGTCTGGCGCAAGGTGAGCGACTGCATACGCGAAACGCTCGGGGCGTTTACCATTGAAGACCTGCTGGAGTACTACAGTAAGGAAGCAGCCGTTTTTGATTTCTCGATATAGACAGACCTTTCTTGTCGCTCCCGGCAAATGTACATATAGTGCAAGTTAATGGTAACTATACTCCCAGTGGCAAGCGGCAAAGGCGGCGTCGGCAAGACAGTTTTCTCTGCTAATCTTGGCGTGGCGCTCGCGAGAGCCGGTAAGACGGTTGTGCTCATGGATCTGGATCTTGGCGGATCAAATCTGCACACCGTGCTTGGCGTCCGCAACCGGCACGCAGGCGTTGGCAACCTCATTTACAAACAGGAAGAGGGTCTTGAGTCGCTGCTGGTACCGACCTCTCAGGATCGACTATTCCTTATCCCTGGCGACGCACTGCTACCTGGTACCGCCAACCTACCGTACTTCCGCAAACAGAAAATCATAAAAGAGACCTCGGCCTTGGTTGCCGACTTTGTCATTCTAGATCTCGGCTCAGGTACTACCTACAACACCGTCGACTTTTTCCTCACCGGCAGTGACGGTGTGATTGTGTGCACTCCCGAGACTACATCGATCCTGAACGCATACTCTTTCATTAAAACCTCGGTCTATCGCCTGTTGTACCGTAGCTTTCCCCATAGCAGCCCCGAACGCGGGACGGTGCAGTCCTTCATAGAGGAACGCATTGAGGGTTCGGACGACTCCTTTGATACCCTCCGCCAACGACTTGCAGTGATATCTGAAGACGCAGCCGAGACCTTTCGGACATGTCTGGAAGGTTTTCATCCACGGGTCGTGCTGAACATGGGTCGAGATCTTGATGACCTGGAAATTGGGCGCCGGCTCCGAACCATTTCGCGCCGAAACCTCGGCATTGAGGTCAACTTCATTGGGTACTTACCGCGCGAGGAACTCATGACCGAGTCCATTATCAAGCGCAAACCGGTCATTGAGCTCAACCCCACCGGCGCCTTTGCTCGCTCGCTGGCCATGATATCACAACGCATTATCAACGCGCCCCGCGGTACCGAACCGAGACTGTATGAAGACGACGAGGATATCCGAGAGCTCGCCCGCGCTGCACAGCTCATGTAGTGTTAGTACCGACAAAAGGGTTGATAATTACTGCATTCGCTCATATTCTAAGGTGTCTCCTATTACAGGAGATAAGACTAAGGGTCTCGGAGGGTTTAGAGGACATGAAAAGAATTCTACTAGCGCTCGTTAGCGCAACACTGGTGATGGGACTACTGCTGTCCTGCCAACGTGCAGCGGAGCAGTATCGGATTGCAATGATCACCGATGCCGGTGACATTGACGACGAATCATTTAACCAGGGCACATGGGAAGGCATCGTTGAGTATGCGCAAGCAAACAACTTGTCGCATCGTTATTATAGACCTTCGGAGATCTCGGACTCCGCCTATATTTCTACTATCGATCTAGCGGTGCGTGGTGGGGCTGAAATCGTCGTAACACCAGGATTCCTGTTTGAGCAGGCAATCTTTAGCGCCCAGGATACCCATCCCGATGTACGGTTTGTCCTTATTGACGGAGCGCCACACGGTGGAGACTACAACGTGCGCGTAGCGGACAATACCGTATCTGTCTTCTTTGCAGAAGAGGAGTCCGGGTTTCTAGCTGGCTACGCTGCTGTTATGGACGGCTTTGAAAACCTTGGATACATGGGTGGAATGGCGGTTCCAGCAGTTGTACGTTTCGGTATAGGTTATGTAGCCGGAGCACACTACGCAGCAAATGAAATGGGTAAAGAGATCTCATTCCCAAACAACCGCTACGTCTACTTGGGAGATTTTGGCCCAAGTGACACACACAAAAGCCAGGCGGAAAGCTGGTATAATGCAGGCACCGATATCATCTTTGCTGCTGCAGGTGGTGCCGGATCAAGCGTAATGGCCGCAGCCGAAGACCAAGATGCTTGGATGATCGGGGTAGACGTAGATCAATCTGAGAACAGTGACCGTGTGTTGACCAGCGCTATGAAGGATCTTGGTGAGTCGGTGCAGCAAATGCTTGATGCCCACTTCCAGGGTCAGTTTCCTGGGGGGCAAACGCTTAACCTAACGGCTACCGAGGACGGTGTGGGTCTACCCATGGCAACCTCACGCTTTAGCACATTCTCCGAAAGCGACTACAACGCTATTTTTGACAGGGTTGCCGGTGGAGACATTGATGTGCCGTCAAACTACGCCGACCTACAGGCCTTCTTTGACCTCCACGGTTTGGGAGACCTTGTTATTGCTGAAAGCACAATTCAGCCATAGTCGGTGAGGATCATACATAAGCTACGCGCACAAGAAGAAAGGAAGGGCTCCGGCCTTTCCTTTCTTGTGCAGACCCATACCCCGCACCACATTGAGGGCAGTCAATGGAATATGTCATTGAGATGGAAAACATCACAAAAGAGTTCCCAGGTATAAAGGCCAACGACCAGGTTGACCTAAAGCTGAAAAAAGGGGAAATACACGCGCTACTCGGCGAAAACGGTGCGGGAAAGTCTACCTTAATGAGCGTTCTCTTTGGTCTTTATACACCCGATTCAGGCACCATTAAGGTTCAAGGCAAGCAGGTATTCATTAGGAACCCGAACGACGCCAACAACCTGGGAATTGGTATGGTTCATCAGCACTTTAAGCTGGTACACAACTTCTCCGTTACCGAGAACATTATTCTGGGCCATGAAGATACCACGAAGGGCTTTCTCCGCTACGACAACGCCGTAGCCAAGATCAAGAATCTTAGTGAACAGTACAAGCTGAAGGTCGACCCATCGGCCATAATTGAGAATATTTCGGTCGGGCAGCAACAACGAGTAGAAATACTGAAGATGCTGTATCGAGATGCTGACATCCTGATTTTTGATGAGCCCACCGCCTCCTTGACGCCCCAAGAAATAGATGAGTTGATGAAAATCCTGAGAAATCTAGCTGAAGAAGGCAAGTCAATAATTCTCATAACCCATAAGCTCACCGAGATCCAGCAGGTAGCCGACCGATGCACAATCCTGCGCAAGGGCAAGTACATAGATACGGTCGAGGTTGCAGGCACCTCAAATGAGGAACTGGCCGAAAAAATGGTCGGTCGCAAGGTCGTTTTTGATATTGAAAAGGCACCGGCAAAACCTGGTGATACGGTGCTCAAGGTAGAAGACCTCTGCGTACGGAGTCAGCACTCCAACACCGAACTAGTTCGCGACGTCAGCTTTGAGGCTAAGCGTGGGGAAATTCTTTGTGTTGCCGGAATCGAAGGTAACGGGCAAAGCGAGTTGATTTACGGACTCGTCGGACTGGCTCCCTTGTCAAAGGGCAGAATTCTCCTTCATGGTAGCGACGTTACCCAGTCCTCAACACGCAACCGGAGTCTCGCCGGGATCTCTCACATTCCGGAAGACCGCCAGCGGCATGGACTGGTTCTTGACTTCAGCCTTGAGTACAACCTGATTCTCAATAGCTATTTTGAAAAGACCTACCAACGTCAGGGTTTTCTCGACTTCAAGGCAATACGCACGCATGCCGAGGCCCTCATTAGACAGTACGACATCCGAAGCAGTCATGGTCCATTGTCACTCGCACGCAGCATGAGTGGTGGCAACCAGCAGAAAGCTATTCTTGGTCGTGAGATTGATCGCGGCAGTGAGTTGCTTATTGCAGTGCAGCCAACCCGCGGCTTAGACGTCGGAGCAATTGAGTTCATACATAAACAGATTATTGCTGAACGAGACCGGGGCAAGGCAGTTCTACTGGTCTCCCTGGAACTAGACGAAGTGATGGGTTTAAGTGACCGAATTCTGGTGATGTATGGTGGCGAGCTTGTTGGGGAGTTTGACCCTGAAACCGTCACCGAGAACGAACTCGGATTGTACATGTCCGGCGCCCGCAAGCGGGGTGTCGCATGAAGTTTCCTTGGGGCGGTAAACGCGCTCGCGGCAACGGAGACGGTGGGGGCCGGATCGTCCAAGGTGCCCTCCAGAAGGTAGCACATAGACCAGCAAGTATCAGTGCATTCTCCAGTATCCTGGCCATTGTTTCCGGGCTGCTTGTCGGCTTTGTTATCATGCTTATTGTGAACCCAGGCGACGCGGTACCGGGCTTTCTTACCATTCTGTTCGGATGGTTAAGCGAAGGCAGCCGGAGTGTCGGAGACATGCTCTACTTTGGCGTGCCAATTGTCTTGACTGGCCTCAGTGTTGCCTTTGCCTTTCGTACCGGGCTCTTTAACATTGGTGCTACCGGTCAACTCACTATGGGCGCATTTACCGCGGTCTACATAGGAGTGAACTGGGGTTTCTTGGGTGCATTCCACTGGATTGTTGCGGTGTTGGGCGGAATGATAGCTGGCGCAGTATGGGGTAGTATCGCGGGACTGCTGAAAGCGTTCCGCAATGTCCATGAGGTTGTGTCCTCAATCATGCTTAACTACATTGCCATGTACATGAATACCATGCTTATTGTCCAGTTGATCTACAACAGGCAGTACGCTCGGGCCAGATCACCACTGCCCTCGGCCCATATTCCGACCTGGTTTCTGAGAGATATTTTCCCGGGGTCGAGTGTCAACATTGGAATATTTATTGCAATTGGCCTCACAATCCTACTCCACATTATCCTCAACCGCACCGTGTTCGGTTACGAACTCAAAAGTGTCGGCTTCAACAGAGACGCCGCCAAGTACGCTGGTATGAACGCAAAACGCAACATCGTGCTGTCCATGACCATTAGCGGTGCATTGGCTGGGATTGCCGGTGCTATAATGTTCCTGGTAGCGGGTCGACATCTTGAGCCGGTGAACCAACTCATGCAGGAAGGCTTCACCGGAATTGCTATTGCGCTGCTTGGGCTCAGTGCGCCGATTGGGGTGTTCATGGCCGGTATCTTCTACGGCGCCCTTGAACAGGGCGGATACTATTTGCAGCTGTATGACTTCATGCCGGAAATCATTGATATCATTATCGCCGTCATTATCTACTTCAGTGCCTTTAGTCTGTTCATACAGACCTATGTCGCCGGATATTTGCGACGGAAACTTGGAGCAGAAGTTGAGTTACAGCAGGGGACGGAAATAAAATGAGTCAGACCTTAGGAATTGTGTATTTTCTTTTTCCCTTGGTTGTGGCCTCCATGGTGCCCTTGGCGCTTGTTGCCCTGGGTGCTTTGTTCAGCGAGCGCAGCGGCGTCATTAACATTGCGCTTGAAGGCATCATGGTCATGGGTGGCTTTGTCGGTGTCATGTCCATTCGCTATATCGAAATGGCCACCACCTTGCCACCGCAGCTGATTGCATTCTTAGGCTTGCTGATAGGCGCCTTTGCGGGTTTCGTTTTTTCATTTTTCCATGCCTACGCCTCAATCAACATGAAGTCCAATCAGATCATCAGCGCCACGGCCCTCAACCTTTTTGCGCCCGCAATTGCTGTGTTTGTGGCCCGAACCATCTTTCTGTCTAGACGAGTTGTCATTAGTGGAAACTACCTGATTCGTGAAGTGCCGATCTTGAGCGATATTCCAATCATTGGAAGGCTGTTTTTCACTCGCGCGTATCTGTCGACCTATCTTGGTGTTGTCATTTTCGCCGTTCTGACTATTGTTCTCTACAAGACGCGCCTTGGCCTGCGTATTCGAAGTTGTGGCGAGAACCCACATGCAGCCGACTCACTTGGTGTGAACATCTATAAAATTCGGTACATTGGCGTATTGATCTCTGGGGCCCTGGCTGGTATGGGTGGGGTCATTTTTGTGCTCAGTTTTGCCACCCGCTTTGACGGTACCGTAGTTGGGTTTGGGTTCCTGGCCTTGGCCGTGCTGATCTTTGGTCAATGGCATCCACTCAAGATTCTGTATGCAGCCTTCTTCTTTGCCGCAATGCGGGTAGTTGCCAGCACCTACTCCGGAATACCGGTTCTGCAAGATATCCGCCTGCCAGCCGAGGTGTACCGAATGCTGCCCTACGTAGCCACCCTGGTGGTTCTGGCTTTTGTCTCCAAAAAGTCACAGGCTCCGCGAGCAGCTGGCGAACCGTATGACGTGGGGAAACGCTAAGTGTGCTGGTCGTTCCATGTGCCCCGTGGCAAGGTATAGCGTTCCGGACTAGACTTCATCGTCCGGCATGATGACACGTTGGAGCTCTACCGGATATACAGCATGCTCCTGCATGTAGCGACGCAAACCACCGCCAGTAATGTTCAGCATTATTATGGCGTCACGAGGCACGTCTTGATCTCGAACGGCGGCCACCAGGCTTGCGGTCGCGACGGCGGCCTCCTCAGATATATCGGCCCCTTCATGGGTCTCAAAGAGGCCAGACGCCTCAACTGCAGCCTCGTTACTGACTGCGTACATCTCACCGTCGGTCGCTATGAGTGCGTCATAGAGCCCTCCTTTAATGGCGTAAGGTGGGCGCCGGTTAGAGAGTACCTTGGCGTAAATTTCTTCGGTGTGCTGGCGTTCGGTTTCGTCGTCTATCTCTATTAGCTCGCGCGATCTGCGCGCCCAGGAGTCGTAGAGCAGAAGAAAGGGTGCGTTTTGTGAGAGCATAAGCCGCATGGTGTTGGTACCAAAGCGACCGTCAGCCTCCAGACGCAATGCTGCTTCCCAGGCCGCAATAGCTCCGGTACCGCTCCCAATCGCCTGGAAGTAGTACTCGGGAATACGGCCAATCGTGGTGGCGGCAGAGAGCACGGTAGTGCCCATACCATCGCGACGGGCAACATTCTTGGCCCCACCCTCGGGGACGTATCCCTGGCGACGGGCAAACTCATCTGCAATTCGGATAGCGTCAAAGTAGTCGGCGCCGCCGCCAGCCGCGATGAGTTGCACTTCCTTTGCAACAGGTTGAGGACTCCAGACCGCATGTAGATTGGCCTCCGGCACCACAACCAGAAGAGGAATATGGTTCTGTGAACACACATGGATAAATGCGCGAGCGGTGTTGCCAGCCGAGGCGACCACCAGCCTGTGTGGGAATCCTGCAGGCATTCGAGCGCATACGCTATACGCTTCGCACTCTTTGAAGGTTCCAGTTGGCATCTTCACACCCCTTTCCGGCCAGTAGCCGCTAAAGGTGATGTAAAGATTGCTGAGTCCGAGCGCGGTGGCCAGGCCGGTGCTCTTGTAGGTAATTGGCGCTGATGATCCATCTAAAGACCGGTTGACCGGTAACCAGTCCGCAAAGCGGTAGATGCCTTCTGACTCCGGTCCGGGATTAAGCTGAGCCTGAGCATAGCGTGCCCGCAAGAAAGCTGCCTCTCCCGCCTGCGGATTGTTGAGCACAATCGTATCGAGGCGGTCCGGCATGCTTCGCCCGCTTGAGAGACAGGTAAGTGTGTAGTCGCTCATAAATTCCTTTTTCATGATCCAGGATACCTGCATAATTGGCCAGAGGAGCCGGACGCGTCAAGCTTCAACTTGACTATTACTTGCTTATATGGCAATATTGCCATGGATCTACCGAGGCAGGAGTTCTCAAATGACTATACAAATTCTTGGAATGGGTTGTCCAAAATGCCAAATGCTTGCGAGAAATGCGCAACGCGCAATCCAAGACACTGGAATAGACGCCCAGATAGAGAAAATTACGGATATGGAAACCATCACCGAGATGGGCATGCTGGTTTCACCTGGATTGGCAGTCAACAATGAGCTCATTCAGTCTGGACGCATTCTTAGCTCGGAGCAGATCGCACGCATCCTGCGCGAAAGAAGTGAGGCACAATGAACAACCCAACGGAAACAGATACTGCGCCAGCAACCGGCTCACCTTTGTCTCGAGTCCGATTAAAGCTCAGAGAAATGTGGAGTGAGCCAAAAAATAAAGCGCTAAGCATAATGTTTGGTGTCTTTCTCTTGGCATTTTTCGTCCCTTGGGAATCACCCAGAGTCAGTTCGGCGCTGCAGGAATCCTTCTTGCTGCTGAACTACTATGCGCGTGAGCACGTCATACTGTGCCTCATACCGGCCTTTTTCATTGCGGGGGCCATTACCGTCTTTCTTAATCAACAAGCGGTAATCAAGTACCTTGGCCCCGACGCCCCAAAACTTCTGGCGTACAGTGTAGCCTCGGTCTCAGGCACCATCTTGGCCGTATGCTCCTGTACCGTGTTGCCACTTTTTAAAGGAATCTACAAGAAAGGTGCGGGACTCGGGCCAGCAGTGAGCTTTCTCTACTCCGGACCGGCAGTCAATGTCCTCGCGATCATCCTCACTGCCAAGGTGCTCGGCCTCCAACTTGGAGTGGCACGCGCGGTAGGGGCAATTCTGTTCGCCTTTGTGATTGGGTTCATTATGCATCTGCTGTTTCTCAAAGAGGACCGGGAGCGCACCACCAACGCGGCAATGTTTGCAAGCGTAGAGGACGACAGCAGACCGCTGAGTCGTACCGTAATTTACATGGCCTCTATGATTGGTATTCTAGTTTTCCTAAACTGGGCCCCCGGTGATGGAGATATTGTGTGGTGGGACATGATCTACCGGTTCCGCTTTGCTATCACTGGCGTGTTTGCCGCCGTGTTAGCCTACAGTCTTGTACGCTGGTTTACGCGAACAGAACTGGGGGACTGGGTCGTAGCTACCCGAGACTTTGCAGTCCAGATTCTCCCGCTGCTATTTGCAGGTGTCATGGTGGCCGGTTTCCTTCTTGGACGACCGGGACAGATGGCTCTCATTCCTGAGGAGTGGATTGCTGGGCTTGTTGGAACAAACTCACTATGGAGTAATCTCTTTGCCTCCGTTGCTGGAGCCCTCATGTATTTCGCAACACTGACCGAGGTGCCAATCATGCAAGGTCTACTTGGAGCAGGCATGAATGAGGGCCCAGCATTGGCGTTGCTCCTTGCGGGTCCTTCTCTTTCACTACCTGCCTTACTGGTGATTGGCGGTGAACTTGGTCTTAAGAAGACCCTGACCTACGCAGGACTTGTGGTCGTACTTTCAACAACGGCAGGAATGATCTACGGGAACTTAGTAGTGAATCTGTTGTAAGATGTAGGAGATGATTCTTCACTTTACGCGGCTGGCGTCAGTCTACACGGCTGGCGCTGCTCGCCTATTGCCCGCCATGCCGCGCAGTTAGTACCCACAGGCCACGCCGCAAGATTGGATGAGCAGCGCCGTAGCTGTCAATTCCGTCTACGTCTAGCTCGCCTGAGCCTATCATGAAGTCAATATGGATCCCGCTCAGGTTACCACCGGCAGTGGTAAACGCCTCATCCGTCATTTCCTCGCCGCCTTCAAGGCAGAATCTATAGGCCCGACCAAGGGCTAAGTGACAGGAGGAGTTTTCGTCAAAAATCGTGTTGAAAAAGGGTTTGTTGAGTTGTGACACTAAGGAGTCGTTGGCAACTAAGGCAACCTCGCCGAGCCGCAGAGCACCCTCGTCGCTTGAGATCAGGCGCTCGAGCATCTCTCGGTCGTGATCGTTCGCTATGAGTTCCACGAGCTTGCCAGCCTGGAAGCGGAACGAAAAGTTGTTCATGGTACGTCCGCTCACGACCAAAGGACGTGTGGCGGTGACGGTACCGTCTACGCCTGCCCGTTCCGGCAGGGTAAATATTTCTTCAATAGGGATGTCGGCAATGAACGGAATTCCGTCGGCACTAACAAAGCCCGGGTGGCGCCATATATGTCCGGCTGGCAGCGCTACATGGAGCTCAGTTCCGGGCGCGGTGAACTGTAGCGCCTGGAACTGCAGCCGGTTAAGCATGTCGCTCCGGGTCTCAAGCGCAGCTCTGTGAACGGCCCAACGTTCAATGAAGTTGTCTGTGTCTACGCGGCAGGCAAAGAAGATGTCTTGCCAGAGCGCTGCTACACCTTCACTCGGCAACATGTCTGGGTAGACCTTACGGGCCCAACTCTCGGTCGGTACCGTCACAATGCTCCAGTTTACGGCATTGCGCACAAAGAAGTGCCACACCCGTTGCAGCTGCTCGTTCTCAAGCTCCAGAGCACGTGCGACCACGGCGGCCGGGGTGCGATCAAACACACCAGCACAGGTGCAGTCAAAAAACAGGAAAGCAGCGCCGTCGGCAGCCGCCTTCTCCATAATTTGCACCTCCCAGTATGGTCTTTTGGCCAAGACCTCGGCACGACTGTGTGTCATGCGCGCAAGCTCCAGGCGGTCATCCTGCCAGAATACCTCAACATACTCGGCACCAGCCTCATAGGCCTTTTCAGCCAGGAGACGCACAAAGGGCGCTGCATCGACAGGCGCCTTCCATATGACAAGCCGTTGACCTTTCTGTAGGTTAACAGCAACCC
>REEM01000179.1 GCA_007695055.1 Spirochaetaceae bacterium
ATAACGATACGTCTTGTACCAGGTGCTGACGAACACGATCTTACCGGGCCGTATGTGCTGCCTGTGTCGGCTCGCTATGCGCAGGGAGCCGTTGAGCTATACCTCATGGAGGTGCGCCATGAGATAGTTCGCATGGCTGGAATTGTCGATTCCACAATTCGGAGTGCCTGGAAACTGTTCGAGAACCCACACTCGGAAGATGCAGAAAAGCAGTTAGAAACGTGTCGAATTGGAGAGGAATACACCGACCAAATGCAAGAGCAACTGTCACGATTCCTGGCAAGTTTCTCTACCGAGAGTCTGAGCGACGGTACAGCCACCTCTATCGCTTCCTTACTCCGGATTATTGACGAACTGGAGGGCACTGCGGACAGCAGCTACAATGTTGCACTGATTGCCGACCGAACCCGCAGAAAGAACGTAAAGGTAGACAAGACCGCACTAGAGGAACTACGCCCCTACGCTCAGTTGGTTCAAGAGTTTGTCGGCTTTATAGAGGGGCGAATGTTGGATACGCTCGATGATGAGGCGCTTCAGGAGGCCCATGAAATTGAGCGTTCCATTAATCGGTATCGCAACAAACTCAAGAAGTCGGCGCGTAAGCGCATTCAGAAGGGTTCAGACGTCAAGGCCGAACTCGTGGTCATTGATGTCATTGGGCATTTTGAGCACATGGGCGACTACTCCCTTAACGTTGCGCAGGCGCTCCGTCAAATGAACCCGCGGAGGACCATGCAGGCGAGCCTTCGCATGGCGCCAGAGGCTTCACCTCCGCAGGTTGGGTCCTCAACCAAATAAGCTAGATAGGCCGTTTCTTGAGCCGTAGCGAGTTATACACCACATTGAGCGAACTCATGGCCATAGCTGCCGCACCGATCATGGGATGCAAGAGACCGAACACCGCAATGGGTACCGCCACCGCGTTGTAGGCCCATGCCCAGAAGTAGTTCTGCTTGATCTTGCGGAAGATCTCGGTGGAGAGGTTTACCGAGGTCACAAGCCCTTCAAGGCTACCGCGCACCAGAGTCACGTCGGCGGCCTCAATTGCAACATCTGTACCGGTGCCAATGGCAATTCCTACGTTGGCCTGCTTGAGTGCAGGAGCGTCGTTAATTCCGTCACCAACCATGGCAACCAGTCCGAACTCTTCCTGAAGGCGCCGAATCTCATCAACCTTACCGTCCGGGAGTACTCCTGCAATTACGCGCGAGATTCCTACCTTCTTAGCTATGGCGGCGGCAGTACGTTCGTTGTCACCGGTGATCATTGCGGTACGAATGCCCTTCTTCTCAAGCGCCGCAATGGCTCTGACCGAGTCCTCTTTAATAGGGTCGGCAACCGCAATAATGCCCAGAATCCGCTCGCCGCGGCTGACCAACATAGCGGTCTTGGCCTCGGTCTCAAGCCGCTCCAGGTCCGGCTCAAAAGCCGACGGATCCATTCCCGCGTCACTCATCATTTTCCGCGTGCCAACCCGCAGGATCTCGCCGTTCAAGCTACCGCGGACGCCCGCGCCGGTAACGGCCTCAAAGGCCTCTATCTCGGTGAGTGGGAGTTTGCGCTGCTCGGCGGCCTCCACCACGGCGTGCGCGAGCGGATGCTCACTACTGCGCTCAAGTGCGGCGGCGGCCGTGAGAAGTTGCTCCTCGCTGACTCCGTCGGAGGTCACCATGTCGGTTACGGTCGGCCGCCCCTCGGTAATGGTACCGGTCTTGTCAAAGGCAATAGCGCGGATATCCTTCATTGTCTGCACCGCCTCACCGTTGCGAATGAGTATGCCGCGCTCAGCACCAATGCCGCTTCCCACCATCAGTGCGGTGGGTGTTCCCAGACCAAGGGCACATGGGCAGGCAATGACGAGCACAGCGGTGGAGGTGATAAAGGCGGCGGTGAGCGGCGTAAGATCCGGATTCACCCACGGCAGGAAGCCTGCCCCCCACTGCATAATGCCTTGGTGGAACTCCGGGAAGAGATTAAAGGAGATAAAGGTCAAGGCGGTAATGGTCAGGATAATAGGAACAAAGTAACCGGTTACGCGGTCAGCAAACTCCTGTATAGGCACCTTGGTTCCCTGACACTCCTCCACCAACTTAATGACCTGGGACAGGAAGGTATCTTTGCCAACCTTGGTAACCTCTACCCGAAGCACACCATTCTTGTTGATTGTTGCCCCAATGACCTCGTCACCCTCGGACTTGGACACTGGCACCGGCTCACCGGTTGCCATGCTTTCATCTACACGGCTTTGCCCGGATACGACACGGCCGTCGGTTGGAACCTTCTCACCGGGTTTGACAATCATTATGTCCCCAGCCTTGAGTTCCTTGACCTCAACCTCGGTTTCCTGTCCATCTACCAGAATGATTGCGGTCTTGGCACCCATCTGTATGAGCTTGCGTATAGCCTGTGATGCTCGCCCTTTTGCACGTGCCTCCAGGTACTTTCCAATGAGATGGAAGGTCATGATGGTGGTCGCCATCTCAATGAAGGTCTGTACTGGAAAGAAGAATCCGGCCAGACCAATGAGAAAGGGCGGTAGTGAACCCAATGATACCAGGACATCCATGTTGGGGCGGCGGCTGCGGAGTGCCCGGAAGCTCGCAATATGCACATGAAAGCCCAGCCCAAACACGACCGGCGCCCCTAACAGGGTAACAATTGCCAGATAGCCCGGCACCTGCGCGACGAACATGTGAACGACCATGAGAACCATCACCGACCCTGCCAGCAACGACGACAGTACCAAACGGCGTTTGGCCTGGTTCATCTTGGCTACTTCTGCGTCTGCATCGGTCTCGTCGTCCTGCTCACGCAGTTCGTAACCAACATCCTTCACCCGTTTCTTGATCTCCGAGAGCCGAATAGTGTCGGGGTCGTAGCGGAGATTCAGCTTTTCCGAGGCAAAATTGACACCGGCTTCCTGTATGCCCGGGACGCCCTTCAACACCGTCTCTATAGATGCGGCACAGGCGGCGCAACTCATTCCGTCGATAACAAGCGTGTCCTTTATTTCATTCCCACCATTCTCCGAACCACCCGGGGTCTCGGCGGAGGCAGGATCATATTCAGCAATTCCGAAGTTTTGCGTGCTCATTGTGGCCTTCCTTTGCTTACGCTATTTGTAAGCTAATATACCCCATGGGGGTATGTCAAGTCCGTTCTTGTGACTCTAGTCGCCAGACTCTATGCTCGATGTCGGAAGCCGCCGGACACTTATGGCCAGCATCAGAGCCGCAACCGCTGCGAGGAATACATCGACCCCAAAATAGGCAAGATAAACACCGTCAACTCCAAGCCGAGCCGATACAACGAGAGCAATGGGAATGAAAAGAAGAAACTCGCGCGCAAAGAGCAGAACGGTGCCAGGCAAACCGCGTCCAACCGCCTGAAGGTAGGTCACGGTGATAAAAATCATGCTCAGCATAGGGAGCAGGGTGACAAACAGGCGGTAGTTGCCAATCTCGGCGCTCGTGAACGCGCGTCCGGGCAACATTGTCGAGAGAAAGAGTGAGGGCGATGTATTGAGCAGCAGCCACAGACCCAGCAACAGGCCCACATTAGCGCTGAGAAACACAACAACCGCGGAACGCACCCGCCGGTAGTTTCCGGCCCCGTAGTTAATTCCCACAACCGGTTGTAAGGCCCGCACAAAGCCGTTCGCTGGCAGAAGCGCCACGAAGAACAAGCGGTGAACCGCCCCAAAAAACGCAATATCGCCAGCCCCGCCGTGATATGCCAGGAGTCGGTAGGTCACTAACTGCTGTATGAGGCCCATCACCTGCAAGACCAGCGAAGGTGCCCCAACAGAAACAATTTCGCGTATCAGTGTCCGGTCAAAACTGAGCGCCGCTACTCGGGTTTCGAAGCTTGGGCTTTTCGAGCTGAAGTAGCTCAGTCCGGTGAGGCAGAACAAGGCCATGGCGAGCACTGTTGCCAGCGCAGCGCCAGTCATGCCCCAGCCAAGTATTCCCATAAAGAGGTAGTTCAAAAGGGTATTGGCAATTACCGTTACGCTCGTGCGCAGCATGGCCGCGACCATGCGACCTTCGGCACGAATGAGCAGATTAGAACCAAGCCCCCAAATGGGAAAGATAGCGCCCGCCGCCATTATGCGCAAATACTCGCTACCAAGGTCCACAAGCTCCCCGGTGCCGCCCATCATGCGGATAATGGCTGCTGCGTGCGGCACGCCGACAGCTGCAACACCGACGGCAAGAAGCAGCGCCACACTGTTCATAGCCGGGATGATTGCGCTCTGGAGGCGCTTGTTGTCTGAACCTATGGCCCTGCTGAGAATAGATCCAGCGCCGCTGCCGATCATTGCGCCCAGCCCAAGCGTGACCTGGGTAATAGGCAAGGCGAGCGAAACACCCCCAAGTCCGGCCTCACCCACAAACTGGCCCACGAAAATTCCGTCAATGAGTTGGTTAATGCCCACCAACAACAATCCCGCTATGCTCGGAAGTGAGAGCCGCCACATGAGTCGAGGCATAGGGTCGGAGAGTATACGTGCGCGCATGGGTCGGCTCGCTTAGCCTAACACAACTCGGCACGCATCAATGTTGCCGTGGTTGTGCCAGGTCGAGCCTTCATCTGTGTACATATACTCAATCAGGTCGCTGTGATGTTCGGCGACCTTGTGACGTACGAGTTTGGAAGTAGAGTTCAGCAGCCGGTTCTCGACACTCCAGGCCTCGGTCACAACCTGAAATGTTGTCGGCACCCATTGTCCTGGGAACCGTGTTTTGAACGCCGGATCCTTACGGAAAATGGTAATGGCCTCCGAGAGTTCATTGAGGAGCCTCTCAGGTGTGAACTCGGCGCGACGGCGGCGTATCTCGTCTATCTCCGGTACAATAAGGGCGCTGGTGTAGCGACAGTGATCATTGTACAACATGACCTGAGCAACAAGCGGTGACTCGGCGGCAATGGTGGCCTCAATCTCCTCCGGGGAGTACTTCTCGCCGTCAGATGAGATCAACAGTGCCTTCACTCGTCCAACCACCGAGAGGAAACCGTCCTGGTCTAGAAAGCCAAGGTCACCGGTATGCAGCACACCGGCGCGCATTGCCTCGGCTGTTGCTTCCGGGTTCTTGAAGTAGCCCGCCATCACGTTCTCACCACGCACCACAACCTCACCGCGCTCGTTTGGGGCGCAGGCCGAGCCGTCCTCACGTACTATGCGCACCTCAACCGAGGGAGCTGGCCTTCCGGCGGTGCCTAGTTTACATTCACGCGGATTGTTGGAGGACACCACCGGTGCCGCCTCGGTAAGGCCGTAGCCCTGGTATACTGGGACGCCAATGGCGCGGAAGAACTCCTGTTGTTGAAGATCAAGCAGGGCTCCGCCGCCAACGCAGTACTCTATGTTGGCCCCAAATGCCATACGGAGTTTGCCAAAGATCAGCAGTTTCGCAAGCAGGTACGCTGGCAGCGCTCTCAGACGGGTTCCCAGGGACGGCCGGTGGAAAAGGTTGCCATGATACCGAATACCGGCTTCCAGACCTCGTTCGAATATCGCTGAGATCAAGGGGCCTTTCGCACGGACCCCGGATATCATCTTCTTCATCATGTTCGCGGTCAGTGCTGGAACACTGAGAAGAAAGTGTGGCGATGTCTCAATGAGATTGGTTGGTATGTTTCGCAGCATTCCCATGGGACCGCCACGTGCGTCCACGAAATACAAACTAAAGCCGCGCTTGAGTGATGCATAGATGCCGACGGTGTGGGCAAAACTGTGATCGCAAGGGAGGACAAGCAGCGTTTGAAAGTCGTACGGCACCTCAAACATCTGCACCGAGTCCTCGCAGTTCACAAAATAGTTACAATGCGTGAGCATAATGCCCTTTGGGTTGCCTGTGGTTCCAGAGGTGTAGCTGATCGTAACTACTTCATCCTCTCTGGCCTGAGTTTCGCGTGCCACGAATGCGGCACGTTCTGCGGGCGCGGCGATTCGTCCGGTTTCGAGCAACTCGCCGAGAGAGAGAACCTCTCGGATTCCAGACTTCTCGCCGAGTGCCTCAACCCGTTGTATGCTTTCGGTATCGTCGTCTAAGAACACAACCAAGAGGTCGCGGCGCTCAAACCCGGGAGCGGCCGCGAGTACCGTGTCCACAGTATTGCGTGAAACGAAAAGGCATTTGGCTTCAGAGTGGTTCATACGGTAGGGCAACTCTTCCGGCACCAGCCGTATGGAGAGGGGAACACTCATTGCTCCAAGATAGATGGTGGCGAACTCGGCAGTAATCCATTCTGGACTTCCCTCGGCAAGTACGACCGCGGTATCTCCCGGGCCAATCCCGTAGGGTTTGAGGCTACAGGCAAGCGTGATGGCGTCGTCACGCAACTCCGAATAGCTCCGGGAGAACCAGCCGGACTCGGTTTTTCGCAGCGCATAGGCACGGTCGGGGAATGCCTCTGCGGCAGCGGCAAGCATAGAGAGTACTGTTCTGGACATGCCAATGAAGGTGGCCCGGATTGAACTGACTGTCAAGGCAGTTGGTGTACATTGGGGCGCGCACACCTCATACACTGAACCACCGACCCGCCAACACTCCACCCTTCACGCCACCCTTCACGCCACCCGACACGGAAGCGGACTTCGTGTAAACTTGACCCATGATAGACGCTCAGATTGAGGCTCCCCTGAGGCTGGGGCAACCGGACGAGCTCATGGTGTACCTGCACATTCCCTTCTGCAGCACCCGTTGTGGCTACTGCGATTTCTACAGCGAGACGGATGTGGGCGAACTGCGGATTGCCGCTACGCTGAAGGCCATTCTCCGTGAGGCTGAGTGGTATAGAGCTATCTACCCAAAGGCCCGCTTCAGCTCCCTCTACCTTGGTGGTGGAACGCCGAGCCTCATTCCGAGCAAGCTTCTGGCGCCTTTTCTGGCCCGCCTGGCGCGACTTTTTGCGCCTGCAACCCAAGGGTCAATGCACAGCTCCACCGACGAGTTCGAGTGGAGCTTTGAAGCCAACCCCGAAAGTCTTGACCCTGAGAAACTGAGCGTTCTGGCCGAGTCTGGGGTGAATCGTCTCAGTCTGGGCGTTCAGAGTTTCAATGACCGGTTTCTTCGGGCGCTGGATCGACAAGCGGACAGCCAAATGGTGCAGCGCGCTCTGGAGGAGATACAGAATAACGGCAGATTCGAGTTAAGCCTTGACCTCATGACAGGTCTACCAGATCAGAGTAAGGACGATGTAGCCGCAGATGTGCAGCGGCTTCTGAACTACAGGCCGGAACACCTTTCGCTCTACTCGCTCACGGTGGAGCGCGGGACACCCTTGGAGCGCCGCGTGCAGGAAGGGCTGGTGAGTTTGGGCGCGCCTTCTCACCGCGACAGCTTGTGGGAGACCGCCACCGCGCTGCTGCGCCGCAATGGATACCAGCACTACGAGATCTCCAACTTCTGTCTGCCCGGAAAACATGCGCGACACAACTCAGGCTATTGGCAGGGTCGGCCTTATCTTGGTTTAGGCCCCGGCGCCGTCGGTACACTCCCGCTCGCTCCACTCGGCCCGCCCGGCGAGCGCGTTCCAGCAAGCCCGCCCGGCGAGCGCGCGGTGCGTATTGGCAACCCAGGGCTACGCGAGTACCTCCAGGCTACTGGAGTCAGTGGCGGGTTGCGTCCGGCGCATCAACTGGAGTATCTCAGCGGTCAGGACCTGCTTTTGGAGCGCTTTCTTTTGGGTCTGCGTACGAGCGGGGGAGTGCGGATCGGCGCCTGTGCAGCCGAGTTTGGGGTAGATGAAGCAGCTCTGCGTACCGTGGTAGAGAGTTGGAAAGGAGCCGTCTACCTTGACCGCCGCAGTTTCGCGGCAGGGCGTGTCGCTCTGCGTCAGGGCGGACGCATGCTCTTGGACCGACTGCTACCGGACCTTGCGGTCCGGCTTGAGTCTCTTCCGAACGAGTCCGGCCTCTAATGAGCTTATGCATCACCCTCAAGTTTGAAGCGTGAGATGAGCTCGCTCACCGTCTGTACCGCCTCTTGATTGGTACCGGTCATTTCCACTATTTGGGTCACTGCGGCGGTGATCTGGTCTGCACCCGAGGACATCTCTTCCATGCTTTGTCGAACCGATTCAGAGATTTCAATGAGACGTTGCATTTCATCGGTTATCATGCGGCTGCCCTGATTCATCTCCTTGGAGCCCTCGCTCACCTCGGTGGTGATATCGTTCATGCTGCTTAATGCTTGCAAGATCTCGGTGCTTCCGCTGCTTTGCTCGTCCATTGACCCCTTAATTTGCAGCTCAAGTTCATGAGTTTCACTCACCAGCTTATGAAGATCGGTAAACGAGACTGAGACCGAGCCAGAGGCATCGACAACATTATCTATAGCAGATTTTACCGACTGCAGCGTCGCGGTACTCTCGGTTGCCTGGGCAGCAGCACCCTCGGCCAACTTGCGGATCTCGTCTGCGACAACCGCAAAACCACGGCCATGCTCTCCAGCATGAGCCGCTTCAATGGCCGCGTTCATGGCCAAGAGATTGGTCTGTGAAGCAATGTGCTGAATTGCGACATTCGCTTCAAGCAGGCCGTCCGACTGCGCTGCAACCTGGGTGAGTATGTCGTTCATGCCGTCGATCTTGGTTCGGCCGTCCTCGGCCGCTCTCTTCAGGGCGTCAAAACGCTGCGCCGAACTCTCCAGGGTCATGGTCACCGACTGAATATTGGCAATCATTTGCTCAATGGCTGCTGAGGACTGCCGCAGGCCGGAAGCCTGGTCCTCTATACGCTTGTCCAGGGACTCAATGTTCTTGCTTATTTGCTCCACCGTGCTGGAGGTTTCGGTGATGCCGGTAGCCTGCGTAATAACCTGATTCTTGACGCTGGCGATGTTGGCGCTAATCTCGGTAATGGCCGAGGAGGTTTCTTCCATATTGGTGACAAGACTGCTACCAACCTCGCTAAGGGTATCGGTTGAGCTGCGGATGGTCGCCATCATCTCACTCAGCCCGCCGACAAAGTTGTTGAAAGCCATGGCCACGCGGCCCACTTCGTCCGTGCTTGCCCCCTTAATCCGTTGCCTCAGATCACCGCCCCCGCCCGCTATCTCTTCTAGCGCGGTGGCGGTGCTCCCCAGCGGCTTGAGCTTACGCTTCACATAAAAGGTCATAATAGCCAGGGCGAGGAGCCCAACCACAATACTTCCTAGTGCGGTGTTCAGGAAGCCGGACATGACGGCATCCAGTTCGTCCTGAATACTGACCGCAAGCAATAAGGCTCCAATCTCTTCACCCGAGTAGTCTCTGAGCACAAACTCCTCTGCTATGTGGGTGTTGCCGTTGAGTTCATAACTCTCAGTCTCAGGTGAGAAACGGGCAGCAAGATCGGCGTAGATCGGCCTACTGTGTCGGTAGTATACAGAACCTCGGGCGAGCACATCGTTCACCAGCGCATCAAATCTGCGCGCCTGCTCAAACACCTCTTCATAGATGCCTATGCTAAATCCAACTTCCATGGTTGCCTGCAGGGTTGCCAGAAGCGAGTCAAGCGTACCGGCCAGTTCGAAGGAACCCACATGTTCGTCCTGATGAAACACAGGGTAGACAACGCGCAGGCCTGGCCCGCTCCGGCCAACTTCCAGTCCCCGCACCGGCATCTGGCGCCGGTTGGCAACCAGGACTGTGGTGCGGAACGCGGCAAGGTTGTCACCGTACTGGTGGGGTGAATTTGCGCGCAGAAAAGACACCGCTGGCGGTGTGTGAAACTGCATTTGGTTTATACCGGCGAGCTGGTCCAGACCGTCAAAGTAGGGGACTATGCGGGCGGCAACAGCCTCACGGTCGCGGGCAGCAAATGCCGAGCTAAGTGCGTCATCCTGAAGAATAGACTCAACAACCAGGGACAAATCGCGCAGCCGGAGCTCTACCATTGCCTCAAAGGTATCGGCTGCCTGGCGCAGGTCACTACGAGCCTCCGCGTATATGGCGGTTCGCATCTGGGTGAAGGAACGCCACAGATTTAAACCGGTGAGGGCCAAGACAACCAATGAAACAAATATGATAATACTTTTTGACATGCTTTGGGACCGTGCCATATTCACCCTCCACAGGTCGACAGTGTGCTAAGAAAATAATGCTGCTAAGTGTACTGGAAAAATTTGTACTATGCCAAGTGAGACCGGGCGCTCATGACCAGCATGGGGGAGCTGTGCCGCTCAAAAACAGCGCCTGAGAAGTTGGCCGCGACCTCAATCTCAGAGAACTGGGCCTCTGTGAGGTACTGCCGGAGTAGCTCCTCAGTGATAACGAGCAAGGCTTGGTTCAGCTCCACCTCTTCGTGCCGGTCCGTGACCAGCCGTGCAGCGAACTGTATGTGCGCCAACTCGG